>NZ_CALRZC010000052.1:0-40434 GCF_943372545.1 Variovorax sp. YR752
ACCGGGCAGGGCGGCACCATCGGCCCTGGCGACGTGCAATGGATGACCGCCGGCGCGGGCATCCTGCATGAAGAGTTCCATTCCGAAGCGTTCACGCGCGACGGCGGCGAGCTCGAGATGGTGCAGCTGTGGGTCAACCTGCCCGCCAAGGACAAGATGGCCACGCCTGGCTACCAGGCCATCGTCGATGCACAGATTCCGTCGGTGCCGCTGCCTGAAGGCGCGGGCAGCGTGCGTGTGATTGCAGGCGACTACCTCGGCAACAAGGGGCCGGCGCACACATTCACGCCCATCGATGTGTGGGACCTGCGCCTGAACCGGGGCGCGCAGGTGACGCTGCCGGTGCCCGAAGGCCATGCCGCCGCCATCGTGGTGCTGCGCGGCACGGTGCAGGTGAACGGCGAAACGGTGGTGCGCGACGCGCAGATGGTGCTGCTCGACCGCGCGGGCGATGCGCTGACGATCGACGCCAACAACGATGCGGTGGTGCTGTTGCTGAGCGGCGAGCCGATCGACGAACCCATCGTCGGCCACGGCCCGTTCGTGATGAACACGCGCGACGAGATCGTGCAGGCGATGAAGGACTTCGGCAGCGGGAAGTTCGGCCAGATGCCGGAGGCGGTCACGCGCTGAGCGCGACGCCGGGTTCGCCGCCGCCTTGATTGAAAGATCAGGCGGCGGTGAGCATGCCGCGCGTTTCGATGAAAGCGACCACCTCGGCGACGCCCGTGAGCGTCTTGAGGTTGGTCATCACGTAAGGGCGCTGGCGGCGCATGCGCTGGGTGTCCTGTTCCATCACATCGAGGTTCGCGCCCACGTAGGGTGCGAGGTCGGTCTTGTTGATGACGAACAGGTCGCTCTTGGTGATGCCGGGGCCGCCTTTGCGCGGAATCTTTTCGCCGGCCGCCACGTCGATCACGTAGATGGTGAGGTCCGACAGCTCGGGGCTGAAGGTGGCCGCGAGGTTGTCGCCGCCCGATTCGACGAACACGATGTCGGCGTCGGGAAAGTCTTCGAGCATGCGGTCGATGGCCTCGAGGTTGATCGACGCGTCTTCGCGGATCGCGGTGTGCGGGCAGCCACCGGTTTCCACGCCCATGATGCGTTCGGCCGGCAGCGCGCCGGCCACGGTGAGCAGGCGCTGGTCTTCCTTGGTGTAGATGTCGTTGGTGATGGCGACGAGGTCGTACTTGTCGCGCATCGCCTTGCAGAGCATTTCGAGCAGCGTGGTCTTGCCCGAGCCGACGGGGCCGCCGATGCCCACGCGCAGTGGCGGGAGCTTCTTGGTGCGGTTCGGGATGTGGTGCAGGGCGGAGGTCATGGGCGGAAAGGTCCGGTTCGGTCAGCTTCGGAAGAGGCGGGAATATTGTGTTTCATGGCGGGCCGACAACACAGCCAGCAGGGGCGCGAAGGCCTGGCGATCGTCGTCGCTCAGTTGCATTGCGCGGTCGACGGCCGCAGGGATTTCGTTCGCGAGCCGCGCGAGGATGCGCTGGCCCGCGCTCTGGCCCAGCGGCACGGCCTTGACTGCGGCGGCGACCATGTTCTCGGCCCAGCCGAAGGCGAAGGCCAGGCAGCCGTCTTGCACGGAGGCTTCGGTGCGGCTGGCGGCGAACGCGAAGGCCACGGGGTAGGTCGCGGGCAGGCCGGCGAAGACCTCCGCCGTGTCGGCGTGGTGCAGCTTGAGCCACTCGACGAAGGAGCGGCCCATCTGCTCGGTCTGCAGGAAGAACTCGGCGGATTCGCGGGTGTGCAGCACCCAGTCGTTGAGGGCGCGGATGCGTTGTGCGTCGTTCGCGCGCCAGGCGGTGATGGCCTGGGCCATCAGTGCGAGGTCGCCACGCGCGAAGCTCAGGTGCAGTTGGTCGGAAAGCCACTCGGTGGCACTGGCTTCGGAATTGATGCCGGCCCATTCGACGGCGGCCTCGATGCCTTCGGAGTACGAGAAGCCGCCGACTGGGAGGGCGGGGGAGGCCAGCCAGATGAGCTGTAGGAGGCTGTGAGGGGAGGGCATTTTTTGCGCTGTTGTTCAGGGCGCGTGCGCAGGCCACCGGGTACTTCCCTCCGCGAATGTCCCCCGCTTCGCTCCTCCTTGATTTCGCTGCGGGAAGCACCCAGTGTCCTGCGCACGGGAAGGGCGGTGGGTCATTTCAATGCGAGTGGCCGTGAGAGTGGTCGTGGCCGTGATCGTCGTCGAGCAGTTCGGGGGCGAGCACGAGTGGCTTCGGGCCGCTCTTGCCGTGGGAATGTCCGTGGTCGTGGTCATGACTGTGGCCGCCGTGCGAGTGCCCTTGCGATCCGTATGCGCCGCCTTCGGGCTCGAAGGCTTCTTCGACGGCGACGACGATCAGGTGCATCGAACGCAGCATGTCGGCCAGCACGTGGTCGGGTTCGATCTTCAGGTGGTCGGGCTTGAGCTCGATCGGCACATGCCGGTTGCCCAGGTGGTAGGCCGCGCGCGTCAGGTCGAAGGGCGTGCCGTGGGCCGTGCAGTGCGTGATGCGCAGCACCGGCTGCGGCGCCGCGATCACACGCACCAGCGAGCCGTCTTCCGCGACCAGCACGTCGCCACCGCGCACCGCGGTGCCGCGTGGCAGGAAGATGCCGATCTGCCGGCCCTGCGAGTCGGTGGCGTCGAAACGGCTTTTCTGGCGCACGTCCCAGTCGAGTTCGATGGTGGCGGCACGCTTGAGCAGCACGGGTGCGAGGCCGCGGCCCTGGGGCATGAGTTTGTTGGCGGTGAGCATGGCGAGCTTGATCTTGGCGGGAAGTCGTGAATAATATAACAATTGTTATAACTAAGGGGCGTCACCATGTCGGCACTCAAACTGACTCAGATCGGCAATTCCGTGGGAGTGATCCTGCCCAAGGAGGTGCTCGCCCGCCTGAAGCTGGAGAAGGGCGATACCGTCTTCATGACCGAGGCGGCCAACGGCGTCACCCTGACCCCTTACGACCCTTCCGTGGATGAGCAACTCCAGCTGGGTCGCGAGTTCATGCGCGAGTACCGGGACACCTTCCATCAGCTTGCCAAATGAGCGACTGGCGCTGGATCGATCGGCGCGCGCTGGTCCTTCTGCATGACGAGAGCCTGGCCGAGCACGGCGGTGCACCGGGCCTGCGGGATGAGGGGTTGCTGCAATCCGCCCTCGCGCGTCCGCTTCATCTCGTGGCCTACGGCCAGCCGGACATTGCGGACCTCGCGGCTGCGTACGGCATCGGGCTTGCCAAGAATCATCCTTTCGTCGACGGCAACAAGCGGGCGGCCTTTCTGGCTGTGGGTTTGTTCTTGGCATTGAACGGACAGCGGCTGGTCGCAACGCAGACCGAAGCCACGTTGGTGATGCTCGACGTTGCCGCCAGCGGGATCGACGAAAGCGGCTTTGCGCTCTGGATTCGCGACCATCTGGTGCCACGGAACAGCTGAGACGGCGCGTGTGGCGCGGGTGAATGAAAACGGGGGCATGGGCGCGGTGCAGCAAGGGTTCTTCTTGTAGCAAGTACCGGGCCTCGCGCAGGGCTTGCCTCCGCGCCCCATCCGCCGCAGCATGCGCGTCATGAACAGCCTGGCCTACCTGACGACCGACGTCGCCACCCCGCTGCGTTTCGACTACTGGCACGACGTCGTGTGCCGCCACTGCATTCCCGCGGCCAGCCGTGCAATGACGGCGGAGCCGTTCGAAGGGCGGCTCGACGTGCGTGACGTGGGCGCGGTCAGCGTCAACCGCATGTCGGCGCCGCTGCATTACTGGTCGCGCGATGCGCACCACCTGCGCCAGCATCCGCTGGACGACCTGTGGCTGGCGTTCGTGCAGGAGGGCGAGGGCGCCTTCGTGCAAGGCGGGCGGCAGGGGCGGCTGCGCAGTGGCGACATGCTGCTCTACGACGCCGGCCGGCCGTTCGAATGCACGATGGACGCGCGCTCGGTCTACCTGGCGCGCATGCCGCGCCGGCTGCTGTTGCGGCGCTTCGCGAAGGCCGAAGACTTCACCGCCCGCACCATCGCCGCGGACCGCCCCGGCGCGGCGCCGTTGCACGCGATGCTGCGGGAGACGGCGAACCCGGCGTTTGCGCAGCCACATTCCGCTGCCGCCGAACGCTTCGGCGGCGCGCTCATCGACCTGCTGGCCGTGACGCTCGAACTGCAGCAGGACACCACCGGCGACGCCGGTACCGAGCACGGCCTGCACGCGCGCATGACCGCCTACATCGCGCGCCATCTGGAAGACCCGGCGCTCTCGCTCGACACGCTGGCGCAAGCCCACCATGTCTCGGCGCGCACCGTGGCCCGTGCGTTCGCGCGCCAGGGCGAGACGGCGATGGGCGCGGTCTGGCAGGCGCGTCTCGCAGCCAGCCGCGATGCGCTGATGGGTGGGCGCGCGCACAGCGTGACGGACGTCGCGTTCCAGCACGGGTTCTCCGACCTGTCGCATTTCAGCCGGGCCTTCCGCAAGGCCTATGGCTGCGCGCCGCACACGCTGCTGAAGACGCGTTGAGCGCTGCGCGTGGGGTGTCCGCCCCAGCACAAGTGCATGTCCGGAAGAGACCAGCGCGGGCCGCCCCGCGCCGATAAGGTTCGCCCGGGGTGGCAGCTTCTGCCGCTTGGTCTTTGGATTCGGACCTTCTCTTTCTCAACCCTACACATGCGGGAGTCAGTCATGGCGGACAAGGAATTGCATCATCTCGAACTGCTGGAAGTCGGCCGGCAGATCCAGTCGCGCGAGCGCTCGTCGGAACAAGTCACGCGCGCCATGCTCGCGCGCATCGAGGCCGTCGATGGCCGGCTGCGCAGCTATGCGACGCGCATGGATGCGCAGGCGCTCGACGATGCGCGCCGTGCCGACGCCGAGATCGCCGCCGGCCGCGCGCGCGGGCCGCTGCACGGCGTGCCGCTGGCCGTGAAGGACCTGCTGTGGACCGAGGGCGTGCCGAGCGCGCACGGCATGACGATCCACAAGGCCTTCCGCCCGACCGAAGACGCGACCGTGGTGCGCCGCCTGCGCGAGGCCGGCGCGGTGATCCTCGGCAAGCTGCAGCAGACCGAAGGCGCCTTTGCCGACCACCATCCGCAGATCGCGTCGCCGGTCAATCCGTGGGATGCCACGCTGTGGCCGGGCGTATCGTCCAGCGGCTCGGGCGTGGCCACGGCGGCGGGCCTGTGCTTTGGCGCGCTGGGCACCGACACGGGCGGGTCGATCCGCTTTCCGTCGGCGGCCAACGGCATCACCGGGCTCAAGCCGACGTGGGGGCGGGTGAGCCGCCACGGCGCGTTCGAGCTGGCCGCCTCGCTCGACCACATCGGCCCGATGACGCGCAGCGCCGCCGATGCGGGTGCGATGCTGGCGGCCATCGCTGGCGCCGATTCGCGCGACCCCACGGCCAGCACGTTGCCGGTGCCCGACTACCTGGCGACGATGACGCGCGGCCTGGCCGGCCTGCGCGTGGGCATCGACCCCGCCTGGACGCTGGACCGCGTGGACGCTCCCACGCGTGCCACGCTCGCGGCCGCGATCCGCACGGTCGAATCGCTGGGCGCCTCGGTGCGCGAGGTGGTGTTTCCCGACACGGCGCAGGCGGTGCTCGACTGGTCGCCGCTGTGCGCGGTCGAGACCGCCGTGGCGCACGAGGCGACATACCCGTCGCGGCGCGATGAGTACGGCCCGGGGCTGTCGGGGCTGATCGACCTCGGCCTGTCGCAAAGCGCCACCGACTACCAGAAGCTGCTGTTGCGTCGCGCCGATTTCACCGGCCGCGTGCGGACCTTCTTCGAGCCGATCGACCTGCTGCTGATTCCGGCCATTCCTTTTGCAGCGCCGACGCTCGAACGCGCGAGCCAGCTCGGCGTGGACGCGGAGCTGCTGGCGGGCATGCTGCGCTACACCTGCCCGTTCGACCTCACGGGCAGCCCCACGCTCACCTTGCCGGGTGGCGCCACCGAGGCGGGCGTGCCGGTGGCCTTCCAGTTCGTGGCGCCGCACTTCGGCGAAGACCTGCTGGTGCGCGCGGGCTGGGCGTTCCAGCGCGCGACCGACTGGCACCGCCGGCATCCGGCGGTATAGCTCTCAGAACAGGAAGTACCGCTGCGCCATCGGCAGCACCTTGGCCGGCTCGCAGGTGAGCAGGTGGCCGTCGGCGCGCACCGCATAGGTCTGCGCGTCGATCTCCATCTTCGGCGTGTAGCCGTTGTGGATCAGGTCCTTCTTGCGCACGTTGCGGATGTTCTTCACCGCGCTGAGGTGCTTGCTCAGGCCGTAGCGCTCCTTGATGCCCGCGGCCAGCCCGGCCTGCGAGACGAAGGTCAGGGAGCTCTTGGCGAGCGAGCCGCCGTAGGCGCCGAACATCGGGCGGAAGTGCACCGGCTGCGGCGTGGGGATCGACGCGCTGGGGTCGCCCATCGCGGCCATCGCGATGGTGCCGCCCTTGATGATGGTGAAGGGCTTCACGCCGAAGAAGGCCGGCTTCCAGACCACGAGGTCGGCCCACTTGCCGACTTCGATCGAACCGACTTCGTGCGCGATGCCGTGCGCGAGGGCCGGGTTGATCGTGTACTTGGCCACGTAGCGCCGCACGCGGAAGTTGTCGTTGCGTTCGCTGTCTTCGGGCAGCGCACCGCGTTGCTGCTTCATCTTGTGCGCGGTCTGCCAGGTGCGGATCACCACCTCGCCGACGCGGCCCATGGCCTGGCTGTCGGAGCTGAACATGCTGATGGCGCCCAGGTCGTGCAGCACGTCTTCGGCGGCGATGGTTTCCTTGCGGATGCGCGACTCGGCAAAGGCCAGGTCTTCGGCGATGCCGGCATCGAGGTGGTGGCACACCATGAGCATGTCGACGTGCTCGTCGAGCGTGTTCACGGTGTAGGGCATCGTCGGGTTGGTCGACGAGGGCAGAAAGTTGGCCTCGCCCACCACGCGCAGGATGTCGGGCGCATGGCCGCCACCCGCCCCCTCGGTGTGGAAGGCGCAGATGGCGCGCCCGCCCACGGCGGCAATGGTGTTCTCGACAAAGCCCGATTCGTTGAGCGTGTCGCTGTGGATCGCCACCTGCGTGTCGGTGGCGTCGGCCACGTCCAGGCAGTTGCTGATGGCCGCGGGCGTGGTGCCCCAGTCTTCATGCAGCTTCAAGCCCATGACGCCGGCCTCGATCTGCTCGTGCAGCGCGTCGGGCAGGCTGGCGTTGCCCTTGCCGAGGAAGCCCAGGTTCATCGGAAACGCGTCGGCCGCCTGCAGCATGCGTTCGATGTGCCACGGACCGGGCGTCGCGGTGGTCGCGAAGGTGCCGGTGGCCGGGCCGGTGCCGCCGCCGAGCATGGTGGTCACGCCCGAGGCCAGAGCCTCTTCGATCTGCTGCGGGCAGATGAAGTGGATGTGGCTGTCGATGCCGCCGGCCGTGACGATGGTGCCTTCGCAGCTGATGATCTCGGTGCCCGGGCCGATGACGATGTCCACGCCCGGTTGCACGTCGGGGTTGCCGGCCTTGCCGATGGCGGCGATGCGGCCGTCCTTCAGGCCGATGTCGGCTTTGACGATGCCCCAGTGGTCGAGGATCAACGCGTTGGTCATCACGGTGTCGACGGCGCCTTGTGCGCGCGTGCGCTGCGACTGCGCCATGCCGTCGCGGATCGTCTTGCCGCCGCCGAACTTCACCTCTTCGCCGTAGCCGCCGGCGCGCAGCGTGTAGTCGGCTTCGACTTCGATCAGCAGGTCGGTGTCCGCGAGACGGACCCGGTCGCCCACGGTGGGGCCGAAGATTTCTGCATAGGCGCGTCGCCCGATGGTGGCCATGTTTCAGAGCTTCCCTTGAACGAGGCCGCGAAAGCCGTAGACGATGCGATCGCCGGAAAAATCGACCAGCTCGACCGTGCGCTGCTGGCCCGGCTCGAAGCGCACCGCGGCGCCCGAGGCGATGTTCAGCCGCATGCCGCGCGCGGCGGCGCGGTCGAAGTCGAGGGCGCCGGTGGTTTCGGCAAAGTGGTAGTGCGAGCCGACCTGGCTCGGCCGGTCGGCCGTGTTGCGCACGACCAGCGTGAGGGCGCGGCGGCCGGGGTTGAGCGTGTGCTCGCCGTCGTCGATGAGGAGTTCGCCGGGCGTCATGGCCGCCTCAGATCGCCTGGGCCAGCAGCGTGGCGCCAAGGGCGACGACGGCAGCGCCGGCCACGCGTGGCAGCCACGCGTTGGCATGGCGCAGCGCCCAGCCCAGCGCGATGCCGGCGGTGTGCAGCAGCAGCGTGGCGCTGACCATGCCGGCCAGCGTGAGCGCGGCGCCGTGTTCGCCCGCGAGTTCGTGGCCGTGCGCCACGCCATGGAAGACGGCGAACAGGCCCACGACGGCCATGGCAACGCCGGCCGGCAGGTGCACGCGCGTGGCGACCAGGAGGCCCAGCACCAGCAGCGAGGCGGCGATCATCGGTTCGACCGCCGGCAGCTGCACGCCGGCCAGTCCGGCCAGCGCACCCGCGAGCAGCATGGCTGCGAAGGCCAATGGCGCCCACAGCAGGTCCGGCCAGGCGCGGCGCGCGACCAGCGCGCTCCACAGGCCGACCGCGACCATCGCCGCGAGGTGGTCGGCGCCGGTCAATGGGTGCATGAAGCCGGTGACAAAGCCGTGGTGCACGCCGCCGTCGACGCCGGTGTGGGCGCTGGCGGCCAGCGGCAGCAGGAGGGTGACGAGCAAGGCGGAAGTCTTTGCGAAGCGCATGGCGGGATCTTTCTTCTTGTGGCGGAGGTTCTTCAGACGATCGGCTGGTGGACGGTCACGAGCTTGGTGCCGTCGGGAAAGCTGGCTTCGACCTGGATGTCGGGAATCATGTCGGCGATGCCGTTCATCACGTCGGCGCGGGTCAGCACGCTGCGGCCCTCGCTCATCAGCTCGGCGACGCTCTTGCCGTCGCGGGCGCCTTCCATCACGGCGGCGCTGATGAGGGCGACGGCTTCGGGGTAGTTGAGCTTGAGCCCGCGCGCCTTGCGGCGTTCGGCCAGCAGGGCGGCCGTGAAGATCAGCAGCTTGTCTTTTTCGCGCGGGGTCAGTTCCATGGCGGCGGCTTCGTCGGGTGGCGGTCGGTGATTATGGGCAAGCCAGTCTCTTTGCAACAGTCGTGCCCTGTTCGCCAAATGCCGTACCTGGTGGCACGGAAGCTGCACCGAAACGGTGTGAATTCCGCCGATGCACCCCTCCTTCCCGACGACGCGCCCCAGCGCATCGTGAAGGTGCGGCGCGACTACAACAGCTGGGTCGCAAGCGAAACGCTCGAGGACTACGCGCTGCGCTACACGCCGCAGCGCTTTCGCAAATGGTCCGAATGGCGGGTGGCCAACACGGCCTTCGGAGCGGCTTCGTTCCTGGTGCTGGAGGCGGTCGGCGCCACGCTGCTGGTGCAGTACGGCTTTGCCAATGCCTTCTGGGCGATCCTCGTCACGGGGCTCATCATCTTCCTGGCGGGCCTGCCGATCAGCGTGTACGCGGCGCGCTACGGCCTGGACATGGATTTGCTCACGCGCGGCGCGGGCTTCGGCTACATCGGCTCGACGCTCACCTCGCTGATCTACGCGAGCTTCACCTTCATCTTCTTCGCGCTTGAGGCGGCTGTGATGGCCTATGCGCTCGAGCTGGCGCTGGGCATTCCGCCGGTGTGGGGCTACCTGGTGTGTGCGCTGGTGGTGATTCCGCTGGTCACGCACGGGGTGTCGGTGATCAGCCGGCTGCAGCTGTGGACACAGCCGCTGTGGCTGCTGATGCTGGTGGTGCCCTTTGTCTTCGTGCTCGTGCGCGATCCTGGTGCGTTCGCGGGCATCACGCACTACAGCGGGGCGAAACCGGGCGCGCAAGGATTCAACTTGCACCTGTTCGGTGCTGCACTGACGGTCGGTATCGCGCTCATCACGCAGATGGGCGAGCAGGCGGACTACCTGCGCTTCATGCCCGCGCGCACGGCGGGCTCGGCGCGCCGCTGGTGGGCTGGCGTGCTGGCGGGGGGGCCGGGCTGGGTGGTGCTGGGCGTGGTCAAGATGCTGGGCGGAGCGCTGCTGGCCTACCTGGCGATCACGCACATGGTGCCGGTCGAGCGCGCGGTCGATCCGAACCAGATGTACTTGGCGGCCTACGAGTACGTGTTCCCGAACTACGGCTGGGCGGTGGCGGCGACGGCGCTGTTCGTGGTGATCTCGCAGCTGAAGATCAACGTGACGAATGCCTATGCGGGCTCGCTGGCCTGGAGCAATTTCTTCTCGCGCGTGGCGCACAGCCATCCGGGGCGCGTGGTGTGGGTGGTGTTCAACGCGCTCATCGCCTTCATGCTGATGGAGATGAACGTGTTCGAGGCGCTGGGCGACGTGCTCGGGCTGTTCGCCAACATCGCCATCGCCTGGATGATGGCCGTGGTGGCCGACCTGGTCATCAACAAGCCGCTGGGGCTGTCGCCGCCGGGCATCGAGTTCAAGCGCGCGCACCTGTGGGACATCAACCCGGTGGGCGTGGGCGCGATGGCGTTGGCGTCGGTGCTGTCGATCACGGCGCACCTCGGTGTGTTCGGGCCATTGGCGCAGGCGTTCTCGGCGCTGATTGCGCTCGGCACGGCGTTGGTGGCGTCGCCGCTGCTGGCGTGGGCCACGGGCGGCAAGTACTACCTCGCGCGCACGTCCGACCTAGGCGGCTCGGTGCTGTTCGCGCCGGCCGAGGGCGGGCGCAAGGTGCGCTGGGCGCGGGTCGAATCGACGCCGGACGACGGCGGCAGCTACCAGCGATTGAAGGTGCAGCACTGCGTGATCTGCGAGCGCGAGTACGAAGGGCCCGACATGGCGCACTGCCCGGCCTACCAGGGCGCGATCTGCTCGCTGTGCTGCACGCTCGATGCGCGCTGCGGCGACCTGTGCAAGCCGCACGCGAGCCTGTCGGCGCAGTGGTCCGCCGTGCTGCGCTGGCTGCTGCCGCGCCGCAGCTGGCGCTACCTCGACACGGGGCTCGGGCACTTCCTGCTGCTGATGCTGGTGATCGTGCCGCTGCTGGCCGTGGTGTTCGGCGTGCTCTACCAGCAGGAGCTGCGGGCCCTGAGCGAGGGCGCGCTCGCGCTGGCAGCGCAGGCCGACGTGGCCGGGGCGCTGGCGGCCGTGCAGCAAGCCTCTTTGCGCTCGGGCTTTCTGAAGGCCTACATGGCGCTGCTGGTCATCGCGGGCATCGTCGCGTGGTGGCTGGTGCTGGCGCACCAGAGCCGCAAGGTGGCGCAAGAGGAATCGAACCGCCAGACCCACCTGCTGGTGCGTGAGATCGCTCTGCACCGCGAGACCGACCGCGCGCTGCAGGACGCCAAGCAAAGCGCCGAAGAAGCCCGTGAGATTGCCGAGCACGCCAAGCTCGCGGCCGACCAGGCGCGGCGCGCGGCGGACCTCGCGAACCAGGCCAAGAGCCGCTACATCAGCGCCATCAGCCACGAACTGCGCACGCCGCTCAACAGCATCCTGGGCTACGCGCAGCTCATGGGCGAAGACCATTCGGTGCCGCCGCACCGCCAGCAGGCGGTGGCGGTCATCAAGCGCGGCGGCGAGCACCTGCTGTCGCTCATCGAGGGCACGCTGGCCATCGCCCACATCGAGGCCGGCAAGCTCACGCTGGACGCGCGGCCGATGCGCTTTGCCGATGCCATGCGCGAGCTGGCCGACATGTTCGAACTGCAGGCGGCCGAGAAGGGCCTGCGCTTTCGCTTCGAGGCGGCCGGCGCATTGCCCGACGTGGTGCGCGCCGACGAGAAGCGCGTGAGCCAGATCCTCATCAACCTGCTGGGCAACGCGATCAAGTTCACGGCGGCGGGGCAGGTGACCTTGCGCATTTCCTACGCGCGCGAGTTCGCCGCCATCGAGATCGAAGACACCGGGCCGGGCATGACGGATGCGGACATCGAGCGCATCTTCGAGCCCTTTGCGCGCGGCCACGCGGCGGTGTCGTCGGCGCCGGGTGCGGGCCTGGGCCTGACCATCGCGAAGATGCTGACCGACCTGATGGGCGGCGAGATGAAGGTGCGCAGCACGCCGGGCGAGGGTTCGCTGTTCTGCGTGCGGCTGTTCCTGCCGCGGGTGCACGAGGCGGTGGCGAGCACCGCGCGCATCGCGCCGGCACCGCGTGCACGGCGAGGCTACGAGGGCGTGCGGCGGCGCCTGCTGGTGGTCGACAACGAGGAGGCCGACCGCGAGCTGCTGGGCCATGTGCTCGCGCCGCTGGGCTTCGAACTGCGCACGGCGGCCAGCGGGCACGACGCGCTGGACCTCATCGCCGCGGGCTACCGGCCCGACGCCATGTTCGTCGACCTCGCGATGCCCGGCATCGACGGCTGGGAGACCATCCGCCGCGCGCGCAAGCTGGGGCTCGCCGAAGCGTCGGTGGCCATCGTCTCGGCCAACGCCTTCGACAAGGGGCTCGACAACGACGTGGGCATTGCGCCCGAAGACTTCTTCGTCAAGCCCGTGCGCCACACCGAACTGCTCGACTGGCTGGAGCGCCGGCTCGCCTTGAAATGGACCGACACCGCCGCGCGGCCTTCGCCCGCCGTGGCCGCGCCGCGCGCGATGCAGCCGCCGTCGCTCGCACGCCTGCGTGCACTCGACGAAGCGGTGGGCCTGGGCTACTTTCGCGGCATCATGAACCAGCTCGACGACATCGACGCCGCGCAGCCCGAATGCGCCGCGTGGACCGAGGCCCAGCGCGCGCTGGCCCGCCAGTTCCAGTTCGAGGCCATGGGCCGCGCGCTGGCCGAAGCCGCCGAGGGCGCTGCATGACCCTTTTGTCTCCACCGACCCTGCCCACTTCGCCGCTCGCCCGCACGCTGCGTGAACAGCAGGGCGCCCACGGCGACCTGGTGCTGATCGTCGACGACGTGCCCGACAACCTCGCCGTGCTGCACGACGCGCTCGACGAATCGGGCTACACCGTGCTCATCGCCACCAACGGCGAGCAGGCGCTGCAGCGCGCCGCGCAGGCGCGCCCCGACATCGTGCTGCTCGACGCCATGATGCCGGGCATCGACGGCTTCGAGGTGGCGCGCCGGCTCAAGGCCGATGCGGCCACCGCGCACATCCCCATCGTGTTCATGACGGGCCTCACCGAGACCGAGCACCTGGTGGCCGCGCTCGAGGCGGGCGGGGTCGACTACGTCACCAAGCCCATCAAGCCGAAGGAGGTGCTGGCGCGCATGAACGTGCACCTGCAGGGCGCCCGCCGCGCGCGGCAGGAGGCGCACCAGGCCGGGCAGGCACGCAATGCCCTCGACGCCTTCGGCTACGCGAGCATCACCGTGCGGCTGCCCGAAGGGCGGTTGATCTGGCAGACGGCGCTGGCGCGCGAGATGCTGTCGCGCTACTGCGAAACGCAGGCGCCCGAGACGCCGCCGGCCGTGCTCGACTGGCTGCGCCAGCACGCGCCCGAAGCCCGCGCACGCGGCATCGAGCCGCCCGCGCTGGTCATCGCGCAGGGCGCGCGCAGCCTGAGCCTGCGGCTGCACCGCCAGACCGGCGAGGACGATGCCGGCGACGAATGGATGATCGTCATGCGCGAGGTGTCCGACACCGCCGTCATCGAGGCCATGAGCCTGAGCCTGAAGCTCACGGCGCGCGAGGCCGAGGTGCTGTACTGGGTCGTCAAGGGCAAGACCAACAAGGACATCGGCGAGATCCTCGGCAGCAGCCCGGCCACCGCCAAGAAGCACCTGGAGCGCGTGTACGTGAAGCTGGGCGTCGAAACGCGCACGGCAGCGGCCGGCGTGGCGATCAAGCGCATCCGCGAGCTGCAGCCGCAGTTCGAGTTCTGAATGACGTGCAGGCAGCGCCGCGTCATGGCGTGGACTTTCCGGCTTCCTAGAATGAGGCAGGGCTCTCTGAGGGAAGCACGAGATGAAGAACAACAACAAACGCACCGCACGCCTGCTGCTCGCTGCATTCGCGGCGTTGCCGGGCCTCGGCGCGCAGGCCGCCGGCCACTTCGATGTCGACGATGCCGGCACGCTCGATCCCGGCCAGTGCCAGTACGAAACCTGGTGGGGCCGCAGCGGCGCCGATCCCGTCACGACGGGCTTCCATGTCGGGCCGGCCTGCCGGGTCGGGCCGGTCGAGCTGGGGCTGAACTTCGACCGGCTCTCGGCGCAGGGCGTTCACTCGGTCACGGGCGGCCCGCAACTCAAATGGACCTTTGCCGGGACGGCCGCCGACGCGCCTTTCAGCGCCGCCGTGTCGATGGGCGCGGTGGCCGACCTGCGGCGCGGCGGTCGCTGGGGCGGCCAGCTGGTCGTGCCGCTCACCTGGCGGCCCACCGAGAGCCTGCAATTTCACGCCAACCTCGGCGCCGACTGGGCGCTGGGCACCGGCGCGCGCACGCCGCGCGGCGGTCTGGCGGTGGAGTGGGCGTTGAACGACGCCGTGTCGCTGATCGCCGAGCGCCATCGGGCCGGGGGCGTGTGGACCTCGCGCGTGGGCGGCCGCGTCAGCCTGACGCCGCTGATCAGCGTCGACATCAGCACGTCGCGCACCGGGCCGCAGGGCGTGCGCGGCGTGGTGATCGGGCTGAACCACGAATTCACGTGGAAATAAGTGAAGAGAAACTGAAATCCACTGCAATGGGATGAACTCCCGTATCGTGGATTTGGTTGATTTTGAATAAGATTCCGTCACATTTATTAACGAGTCAACGATCCGTGACCCCATCGCCCGTTCTGGACTTCAAGTTCACCGCACCGCCGGAGAGCCCCGCGCAGACCTTCCTGCCGGGCCGGCCGGCCGGGGTGCTCGGCCGCTCGTTCACGCCGGAGCGCAATCCGCGCCTGCAGGGGCTGCAGTGCCTGCGCTGCGACACGCTGTACCCGGTCACGCTCGCGAACGATGGCTGCCCGGCCTGCCGGCAGGCCGGCTTTCACGTCGGGCTGCGCGCGAGCTACCGGCCCGGCGGCGCGGACGTGGTGCCGATGCCGTATGTGCAGGGCTTTTCGCTCGGCGAGGGGAACACGCCGCAGCACGAAATGCCCGAGCTGGCGCAACAGTTCGGCGTGGCGCGCCTGAGCATCAAGGACGAATCGCGCAACCCGACCGGCTCGCCCAAAGACCGGCTGACCGCGATGGGCGTGGCCCAGGCGCTGGACGCCGGCGCCCACACGCTGGTGCTCGCCTCGTCGGGCAACACGGCGGTGTCGGCGGCGCACTACGCGTGGGCTGCGGGGCTCGGTTGCGAGGTGGCCACTTACGAGGCGATGCCCGCCACCTATGCGCGCCAGCTCGACGCGCTGGGCGCGCGGCGCTATGTGTTCGCCGACAACACCGGCCGCTGGGGCTTCGTGCGCGAGCGTTCGCAGTACCCGGGCTATTTCGCGCTCTCCAACTACCGCCTGCCGGCGCTCGGCAGCGCGCCCTTGGGCGTGGAGGGCTACAAGGCCATCGCCGAAGAGTGCCTGCAGGACGGCGGCCTGCCCGACCACGTGGTCGTGCCGACCGGGCGCGGCGACATGGCCTGGGGCATTTATGCCGGCTTTCGCGACCTGCTGGCGGCGGGGCGCATCGCGCGCCTGCCGCGGATGTGGCTGGTCGAGCCTTTTCCGAGGCTGTCGCGCGTGCTTGGCGGTGGCGCGCTCAACGGCAGCTATCCCGGTCGCACGGCGCAGCTGTCGAGCGCAGGCGCGACGGTCACGTATCTGCAATGGCAGGCTGCGACGGCCAGCGGCGGCGGTGCCGTGGTGGTGGGCGACGACGAGGCCCGCGCGGCGCGGCGGCTGCTCACTGCGGCCGGCGTGAGCGCCGAGCTGGCGGCGGCGGCGGGCCTGGGGGCGGTGCGGCAACTGCGCGAGGCCGAGACCATCGCGGCCGATGCGCACGTCGTGCTGGTGCTGACCTCCGACGCGTCGAGCGATCCGAGCTGGCCCGACCGCGCTGTTGCCGCTTGAAGCGGTGTGCGGCCCCGGGGCTCAGCGCCCCGTGTACACCTTGATGCGGATCGTCGCGACGTCCCAGCCCCGGTTCTTCAGGCGCGTGACCAGCATCGGCGACAGCTGGCGCAGCTTGGCCGCCGCGGCGCTGCCCTTGACCAGCAGGCACCACACGTCGCCCTCGGCCGGCCCCGGCTGGATGGCCGCGCGCATGGCCGGCGGAATCAACCCTTCGATGGCTTTCAGCCGCTCCGCGGTGTCCCGCGCGCGCGCCATCAGGCTCCCCAGGGTGGGGGCGCCTGCCGCAGCTTCGTGCAGTGAAATGGCGGGGGGAAGTCGGCGATACATGGGTAATCCAGGGGTTAGAAACAAGACAGCTAAAATGCCCGGTTTGCCGACGCTTGCGTCGGCGTTTGTTCCGGAACGGGGCCATCCGACTTCGAGACTTGCCAAGCTTGCATTCGAAGAAGGTGCGCCCAACTGCTTTCACCATATCTTAGGGAATCCGGTCGCAGTGCCTGTCGTGTCAGGTGCCCGCCCCTCTCCACGCCCATGGCAACCAACTTCCTGACCCAGATCTTCGGCAGTCGCAACGACCGGCTCCTCAAGCAGTATCGCAAGACGGTGACGCGCATCAATGCGCTCGAACCCGAGTTCGAAAAGCTCAGCGACGACGCGCTGCGCGCCAAGACGCAGGAATTCAAGGACCGCGTCGCCAAGGGCGAAAGCCTCGACGACCTGTTGCCCGAAGCCTTCGCCACCGTGCGTGAAGGCTCCAAGCGCGTCATGAAGATGCGCCACTTCGACGTCCAGCTGCTCGGCGGCATGGCGCTGCACAACGGCAAGATCTCCGAAATGCGCACCGGCGAAGGCAAGACGCTGACCGCCACGCTGCCCGTGTACCTGAACGCGCTGTCCGGCAAGGGCGTGCACGTGGTCACGGTGAACGACTACCTGGCCAACCGCGACGCGACCTGGATGGGCCGCCTGTACAACTTCCTGGGCCTGTCGGTCGGCATCAACCTGCCGCAGATGCCGCGCGAAGAGAAGCAGGGCGCCTACGGCAGCGACATCACGTACGGCACGAACAACGAGTACGGCTTCGACTACCTGCGCGACAACATGGTCTACGAGCCCGGCGACCGGGTGCAGCGCGGCCTGAACTTCGCGATCGTCGACGAGGTGGACTCCATCCTGATCGACGAGGCCCGCACGCCGCTGATCATCAGCGGCCAGGCCGAAGACCACACCGACCTGTACCTGGCGATCAACAAGGTGGTGCCGCTGCTCACGAAGCAGGAAGGCGAAGCCGATCCGCGCACGGGCGAGGGCGTCACGGTGCCCGGCGACTTCACGGTCGACGAGAAAACCCATCAGGTGTTCCTGACCGAAGACGGCCACGAGAACGCCGAGCGCATCCTGGGTGAGCTCAAGCTGATTCCCGAAGGCGCGTCGCTGTACGACCCGGCCAACATCACGCTGATGCATCACCTGAATGCCGCGCTGCGTGCCCGTCACCTGTACCACCGCGACCAGCACTACGTGGTGCAGCAGGGCGAAGTGGTCATCGTCGACGAATTCACCGGCCGCCTCATGAGCGGTCGCCGCTGGAGCGACGGCCTGCACCAGGCCGTGGAAGCCAAGGAAGGCGTCGAGATCCAGGCCGAGAACCAGACGCTGGCCTCGATCACCTTCCAGAACTACTTCCGCCTGTACGGCAAGCTGGCCGGCATGACCGGCACGGCCGACACCGAAGCCTACGAGTTCCAGGAAATCTACGGTCTCGAGACCACCATCATTCCGCCGAACCGCATCAGCAAGCGCGACGACCAGCTCGACCGCGTCTACAAGACGACGCGCGAGAAGTACGAAGCAGCCATCCAGGACATCCGCGAGTGCTACGAGCGCGGCCAGCCGGTGCTGGTGGGCACCTCGTCGATCGAGAACTCGGAAATCATCGACGCCCTGCTCGAGAAGGCAGGCCTGCCGCACCAGGTGCTGAACGCCAAGCAGCACGCCCGCGAAGCCGACATCGTCGCGCAGGCCGGTCGCACGAAGATGATCACCATCGCGACCAACATGGCCGGTCGCGGCACCGACATCGTGCTGGGCGGCAACATCGAGAAGATGATCGAGGCGATCGAGAACGACGAAGGTCGCGACGCCGCCACCAAAGAGGCCGACATTGCGCACGTGCGCGCCGAATGGACCAAGGACCACGAGTTCGTGAAGTCGCTGGGCGGCCTGCGCATCATTGCCACCGAACGTCACGAATCGCGCCGCATCGACAACCAGTTGCGCGGCCGTTCGGGCCGCCAGGGCGACCCGGGTTCGTCGCGCTTCTACCTGAGCCTGGACGATCCGCTGATGCGCATCTTCGCGGGCGACCGCGTGAAGGCGATCATGGATCGCCTGAAGATGCCCGATGGCGAAGCCATCGAGGCCGGCATCGTCACGCGCAGCATCGAGAGCGCGCAGCGCAAGGTCGAGGCGCGCAACTTCGACATCCGCAAGCAGCTGCTCGAGTACGACGACGTGTCGAACGACCAGCGCAAGGTGATCTACCAGCAGCGCAACGACATCCTCGACGCGGCCGACCTCACGGCGCAGATCGCGGCGCTGCGCGAAGGCTGCTTCACCGACCTCGCGCGCCAGTACGTGCCGCGCGAATCGGTCGAAGAGCAGTGGGACCTCGAGAACCTCGAGAAGAGCCTGTTCAGCGAGTGGGGCATCGACATGCCGCTCAAGCAGCAGGTCGAGGCCGCCGACGCCATCTCCGACGAAGAAGTGGTCGAGAAGATCGTGGCCTACGCCAACGAGAGCTTCGACGCCAAGGTCACGCTGATCGGCCAGGAGAACTTCACCCAGTTCGAACGCATGGTGCTGCTGCAGAGCATCGACACCCACTGGCGCGAACACCTGGCCTCGCTCGACTACCTGCGCCAGGGCATTCACCTACGCGGCTATGCGCAGAAGCAGCCCAAGCAGGAATACAAGCGCGAGGCCTTCGAGCTCTTCGGTCAGCTGCTCGACTCGGTCAAGAACGAAGTCACGCGACAGCTCATGACGGTGCGCGTGCAATCGGGTGAACAGCTCGAGCAGGCGGCCGAAGAAATGGAAAGCCGCGGCGAGAACGTCTCGAACATCACCTACACCGCGCCCACCGAGACGGGCGAGGTCGAGGTGCGCGTCGACGAAGAGAACCAGCGTCGCCTCGCGGCCGTCGGCACCGGTGCCCTGAGCGCCGAAGCCGCCGCCTTTGCGCGCGTCGGCCGCAACGACCCCTGCCCCTGCGGCAGCGGCAAGAAGTACAAGCAGTGCCACGGCAAGCTGAGCTGAAGCCCCGCACCTTTCATTGAGAGAAATTCCATGCCCGTGAACCTGTCCGCTCCCGATCCCGCCGCCCTGTTCGCGGTGCCCGGCGTCCGCATCGGCGTGGCCGAAGCCGGCGTGCGCAAGGCCAACCGCAAGGACCTGACCGTCGTGCTGATCGACGAAGGTTCGGCGGTCGGCGGCGTGTTCACGCAGAACCGTTTCTGCGCCGCGCCCGTGCAAGTCTGCCGCGACCACCTGGCCGCCAACTACGGCATCCGCGCGATGGTGATCAACACCGGCAACGCCAACGCCGGCACCGGCGAAGACGGCCTGATGCGCACGCGCTCGACCTGCATCGCGTTGGCGCGCCACCTGGAGCTGGCACCCGAGCAGATCCTGCCGTTCTCGACCGGCGTGATCATGGAGCCACTGCCCGTGGACCGCATCGAAGCCGGCCTGCCGGCCGCGCTGGCCGACGCGTCGGAAAACAACTGGGGCCGTGCCGCCGAAGGCATCATGACCACCGACACGATCCCGAAGGCGTTCAGCCGTCAGGTGAAGATCGGTGGCGCCACCGTCACCATCACCGGCATCAGCAAGGGCGCCGGCATGATCCGCCCGAACATGGCGACCATGCTCGGCTTCATGGCGACCGACGCGAAGATCGACCCGTCGCTGATCCAGCCGCTGGCCAAGCAGTTGGCCGATGCCTCGTTCAACCGCGTGACCATCGACGGCGACACCTCGACCAACGATTCGTTCGTGGTCATCGCCACGCAGAAGGCCGCGCACGCGACCATCACCTCGCTCGACTCGGCCGACGGCCAGGCGCTCGTGGCCGCGATGCGCGACGTGGCCCGCCTGCTGGCGCAAGCCATCGTGCGCGACGGCGAAGGCGCGACCAAGTTCATCACCATCCAGGTCGACGGTGGCAAGGACACGGCCGAGTGCCGCCAGGTGGCTTATGCCGTGGCGCATTCGCCGCTGGTCAAGACCGCCTTCTTCGCCAGCGACCCGAACCTGGGCCGCATCCTGGCGGCCGTCGGCTACGCCGGCATTGCCGACCTCGACCAGACCGGCATCGACCTGTTCCTGGACGACGTGCATGTGGCGGTGAAGGGCGGGCGCAACCCGTCGTACCGCGAGGAAGACGGCCAGCGCGTGATGAAGCAGAGCGAAATCACCGTGCGCATCGGCCTGGGCCGCGGCACCGCCAGCGAAACCGTGTGGACCTGCGACTTCAGCCACGAGTACGTGACCATCAACGCCGACTACCGGTCATGAACGAGCAATTCCAGAAGCTGATCGAGCGCGCCGAGCAGCTCATCGGCCGCATCGAATCGAT
Organism: Variovorax sp. YR752; assembly: GCF_943372545.1. Taxonomy (NCBI): domain Bacteria; kingdom Pseudomonadati; phylum Pseudomonadota; class Betaproteobacteria; order Burkholderiales; family Comamonadaceae; genus Variovorax; species Variovorax sp. YR752. Next base: position 20,544 of record NZ_CALRZC010000052.1, read on the forward strand.
CCTGCCGCAGCCGCTGTCGGCGCCCCCTGACTGGAACGCGTCCATCGCCTGGCGCTACCGCCGTCGCAACTCCGGCCATGGCGTGCTGGAGCCCGTGAAGCACGTGGCCACGATGGCGCTTGATTCGCTGAAGGAAATCGACGTCCAGAAGGAAAAGATCGAGCGCAACACGCGCCAGTTCGTCGAAGGCAAGCCGGCCAACAACGTGCTGCTGACCGGCGCACGCGGCACGGGCAAGTCGTCGCTGATCCGCGCCTGCCTGCAGGCCTATGCGCCGCAGGGCCTGCGCCTGATCGAAGTCGACAAAGCCGAGCTGGTCGACCTGCCCGACATCGTCGAGGTGGTGTCGCAGCGTCCCGAGAAGTTCATCGTCTTCAGCGACGACCTGAGCTTCGACGAGGGCGAGCCGGGCTACAAGGCGCTCAAGTCGATCCTTGACGGCTCGATTGCCGCCTCGACGCCCAACGTGCTGATCTACGCGACCAGCAACCGGCGCCACCTGCTGCCCGAGTACATGAAGGACAACCTCACGTACAAGCACACGGACGACGGCGAGGTGCATCCGGGCGAAGTGATCGAAGAGAAGATTTCGCTGTCGGAGCGCTTCGGCCTCTGGGTGAGTTTCTACCCCTTCAGCCAGAACGAATACCTGACGATCGTGGGCCAGTGGCTCTCGTCGTTCGGCGTCGACGACGCGGCCATTGCCGCAGCGCGGCCCGAGGCGCTCGTGTGGGCGCTGGAGCGCGGCTCGCGCAGCGGCCGCGTGGCCTACCAGTTCGCGCGCGACTACGCAGGGCGGGCCGGCGCGTGAGCGACGCTGTGGAATCGGCGCGCAAGCACACCGAAGTGGCCGTCGGCGTGCTGATCCGTCTGGCCGACGATGCGCTGCTGCTCACCACCCGACCCGAAGGCAAGGCCTACGCGGGCTACTGGGAGTTTCCGGGCGGCAAGATCGAAGCCGGTGAAACGGTCGAAGAAGCCCTGCGCCGCGAGTTGCAGGAAGAGCTGGGCATCACCATCGGCGGCGCCGAGGTCTGGAAGGTCACCGAGCACGACTACCCGCATGCGCTGGTGCGCCTGCACTGGTGCAAGGTGACGGACTGGACCGGCGAATTCGAAATGCGCGAGAGCCAGGCGATGGCCTGGCAGCAACTGCCGCTCGACGTGGCGCCGGTGTTGCCGGGCGCGCTGCCGGTGCTGGCGTGGCTGGTCGAGGAGCGCGGCCTGCCCGCGTCGGCCGCCGAGGCGGTGTCGACCGTCGCCTGACGACGCACGGCACGACCGTGGTCGAGAAGTAAGAGATATGCATCCCAAGTACCGTGCCGACATCGACGGCTTGCGCGCCGTGGCCGTGGCCTCGGTGGTCATCTTCCACGCGTTTCCGAAGCTGCTGCCTGGCGGCTTCATCGGTGTCGACATCTTCTTCGTGATCTCGGGCTTCCTGATCACGACGATCATCATGCAGAGCCACGCGGCCGGCGATTTCAGCTACCGCGATTTCTATGCACGCCGCATCCGCCGCATCTTTCCGGCGCTGATGCTGGTGCTGACGGGCGTGCTCGCCTTCGGCTGGTACGTGCTGCTGAACAAGGAGTTCCTCGAGCTGGGCAAGCAGGCGCTAGGCGGCGTGGGCTTCGTGGCCAACTTCGTCTTCTGGAGCGAGGCCGGCTACTTCGACACGGCTGCCGAGACCAAGCCGCTACTGCACCTGTGGTCGCTGGGCATCGAAGAGCAGTTCTATATTTTCTGGCCGCTGCTGCTCGGCCTGGCCTGGCGCCGACGCTGGCCGATCGTGCGGGTGTTGTGGGTGCTGGCGGTGGTGTCGTTCCTCATCAACGTGACGACGATCCACCCGTTTCGCACGGCCGCTTTCTATTCGCCGGCCTCGCGCTTCTGGGAGCTCATGGTGGGCGGCATCCTGGCCTGCATGCGGCTCAAGCCGTCGGTGCCGAACGTCTGGCGCAGCCATGTGCAGTCGGTGCTGGGCGTGGGCCTGATCGTGCTCGGCCTCGTGATGATCCGCAGCGACAAGGCCTTCCCCGGCTGGTGGGCGCTGCTGCCGACGCTGGGCGCGGTGAGTTGCATCGCGGCCGGCCCGACGGGCGTACTGAACAAATACTTCCTCTCGAACCGCGTGATGGTGTGGATCGGCCTCATCAGCTATCCGCTGTACCTGTGGCACTGGCCGCTGCTGGTGTACGCGCGGATCGTCAAGGGCGCGGAGCCGTCGGTGGGCACGCGCGTGACGATGGTGGTGGCGAGCGTGCTGCTGGCCTGGCTGACCTACCGCTTCATCGAACGGCTCACGCGGGCTCGCGTCGGCGTGGGCATGCTGCGCACACTGGTGGGAACGGGCGCCTTCGTGGCCGTGGCCGGCGTGGCCGTATTGAACGGCTTGCCGGCGCGCCACAACAGCGAGCTGCTGCAGAAGGTGACCGACGCGACGGTGGACGGCGACTACTACAGTGGCTTCTCCTCGGAAAACGTCGGACCGTACGCGGTGAACCGCATCGGCAACGGCGCCCGCAAGGTGCTGCTGATAGGCGACAGCCACGTCATCGAATACGGCCCGCGCGCCGCAGAGCTGGCGCGCATCGCGCCCGAGCGCATGGCGACCACGTACTTCTTCACCTACGGCGCATGCCCGGCCATTCCGAACGTCTTCGCCGAGCAGAACCCCGGCTGCGGCCCGGCCCGCGACCAGTGGATGGCGATGGCGCGCGACCCGCAGATCGACACCGTGGTGATCGGGAGCTGCTGGAACTGCTACTTCACGGGCGAGTTCCCGCTGGACTACGTGCTGCGCGAGAACGGCGCCTCGCTCTCCCTGACCCGCGGCGACCGCGGCGGCATCGAGCCCTCGCTGGTGGCGTTGCAGGCGTGGGTGACCGAGCTGGTCAAGCAGAAGAAAAAGGTCTATCTGTTGCTCGACAACGCGCTGGGCGACGACTTCGAACCCCGTCGCATGATCGAGGGCAGCCGCCTGCGCACGCTGTCGGTGGTGGGAAATTCGCCGACAGCGCCTGTGCTGGCCGACCAGGTGAAGCTCAACCAGCGGCTGCTGCAGATCGCGGCTGCCAGCGGTGCGGAAGCGATCGACGTGCTGGGCGCCCTGTGCAAGGACGGCCAGTGCCCGCGGACGATGCCCGACGGTGCGCCGGCCTACAAGGACCACGGCCATCTGCGGCCTGCGTTCACGCGGCAGTTCGCGACTTACCTGGACAAGGTGTTCCTGGAAGAGGGCGTGCAGCCCGCGACGGCCAACTGACGACGAGCCCGCAGCCTGGGGCTGCGGTGCCGGGCAGCCCAAGCTACTGCGTCGTCAGTTTGGGGTCGCCGAAAGGCTCTTCGTCGGGCGGTGCCTCCGCCGGCATCCTGAATTCTTCGCTGGCCCAGGCGCCGAAGTCGATGCCCTTGCAGCGCGCGCTGCAGAACGGCCGGAACGGGTTGCGCTCGGCGTAGATGCTGTCGCCGCCGCAGTTCGGGCAGCGGACGATGCGTTCGTCTTCTTTCTTCTTGCTCACACCGGGCCTCATGCGCAGAGGGTCAGTTCGAAGGGGGTGTCTTGTGTGCTCGCGTGCAGGCGGTCGTCGGCTTCGTGCCGCATGAGCCGCACGGAGACCATGAGTCGGTTGCCGCTGATTTCCGGGACGAGGCCCAGCTTGGGATCGATGCGCAGCCGCAGCAGCTGGAAGCTGCGCCCCTGCGGCAGGTTCTGCTGGAACTGCCCATGGGTGGCGATCACCTTGTAGGGCACGTCGGCGTCGCGCAGCAGCTTGAGCAGCAGGTAGATCGACGAGGCCAGTGGCGACAGCGTGTTCGACCAGCGTTCCAGGTCGGCGCGGCGGCTGGGCGGGGCGCGATGCTGCCACGCGTAGTAGGCGGGCAGGTCGAATTCGCAGGTGCCGCCCGGAATGCCGGCGCGGCTGCGGATGCTCATGAGCCACTCGTTCTCGGTGAGTGACTGTCCCGCCTTGCCGGCCACGCCGTTGAGCGCGCTGAAGTTGCGTTCGAGCTGGTCGACGACCTGGTTCAGCACGGTCTCGGCGATGGCCGGATTGCCCCGGTAGCTGTTGAAGACGTTCTTGTGCTTGTCGAGGTCGCGCAGCACGTCGGCCTTGAGGTCGGCGCGCGCCGCCACATCCATGATCTCGAAAATCGTGACCAGGGCGTAGTGGTGCGAAAGCGGCGATTCCGAGGGCACCAGTTCCCCGAGGCGGCGGAACAGATGCTCCAGCCTCAGGTACGTGCGGATGCGCTCGTTGAAGGGGTACTCGTAGAGGATCACGCGTATTTGTCGGTTTCCTGTCGCGGAATCATAACTTCAGGGCGATTTCGAAGGGGGTGTGGGCATCACTTCGCGCACGGCGGCCAGCATGCGCTCGCCGAGTGCGAGCTGTCCGTGCATGGACATGTGCGTGTCGTTCGAGAAGTAGAAGTCGCGGATCTGCGTGTGCTTTTCGCGGGTGAAGGCGTAAAGGTCGGGGCCGAGCTTCGCGTCGCGGAAGCCGCTTTCGAAGTCTTTCGAGAAGTCGGGCTTGATGTAGACCGTCGTCTTGTTGGGCACCACCATCCACAGGATCGGGAGGGTGCTGTGCGCCTGGGTGAAGGTCTTCATTCGCGCCAGCGTCTCGGGGGTCAACGGGCCATTGTCTTCGTCTTCCTGGAAGAACGGCATCCGGTCGCACTGGCGATGCGAGAAGAATTTGCAACCGTCGGGTACTTTCCTTACCCAGGTGTCACGGTCGAAATAGGTGTCTACCGGCGAGTTCTTGGCCTTCCAGGTGTGGTAGTAGGTGACGACGCCGGTCATGTACTGCACTTCCCAGTTGGGCGCGAAGGCCGGCACGGTCTCGTCGGGCTCGATCAGGGGCTCGGCCTTGGCGCTGTACGGGAAGATGGTCTTGCCGTCCTTGCAGCGCTCGCTGTAGCGCATGCGCATGTCCAGCAGGCGCTCCACGCTTTCGATAATGACCAGCTTGCCCTTGAAGCCGGAGTCGTGGACCCACTGGCTGAAGTCGCCGCACAGCGATTCGCCGTACTGGCCCCAGTAGGAGGTCGAGACGCGGTAGCCGGCCTTGGCGAGCACGGACTGCCAGCGGTGCGTCATGGAAAAGCTGTCGCCGACGACCATCACGTCCGCTTGTTCGATGGGCGTGCTGGCGAGGTAGACCGGGTCGACCTTGGGCGGCGGGTCGCGCCAGCCGAACTCGCGCTCGGACAGCCGTCCGATGCGCGTGAGGTCGCCGTAGGGGACCGGGCTGGTCAGCGAAATGATCCACAGGGCCATCAGGACGAAGTAGCCGATGAGGAAGAAGCGCAGCCAGACTTTCGCGGGCGTCGTCGTCATGTCGAATCAGAATTGGAAATAGAGGAAGGGGCTGTAGCCGCCCAGCTTCGAAACACACCACGCGAACAGTGCGAAGGTACCGATGGCGAGCACCGCGGTCGACAGGCGGGCCATCACAGGGCGGCCGGCCATCGACTTCGGATGGGGAATCCAGCGCTCCAGGGTGATGGTCGGCGGCAGCGTCAGGCAGATGACGATCGCCACCAGCATGAGCTGGAAGAACTCGGGCTTGCGGAACGGCACCTTGCCGAACTCGCTGAACGCCGACGCCGGCGCGCCGTGCATGCCCAGCATGCCCTTGTAGATGGACATGGCCGTGGTCATGCCGTCGGCGCGGAAGACGATCCAGGCCACCACCACGCACAGGAAGGTCAGCAGCCAGCCCAGCACGCGCGCGATGCGGCCCGGGGTGGCGTTGCGACGGACCTTGGCGTTCCAGAGGTGGTTGATCATCAGGAACGCGCCGTGCATCGCACCCCAGACCACGTAGGTCCAGGCCGCGCCGTGCCACAGGCCGCCCAGCAGCATGGTGAGAAACAGGTTCAGGTAGCGCCGTGCCGGGCCCTTGCGGTTACCGCCCAGCGGCACGTAGAGGTAGTCGCGCAGGAAGGTCGACAGCGAGATGTGCCAGCGGCGCCAGAACTCGATGATGTTGGTCGACTTGTAAGGTGAGCGGAAGTTGAGCGGCAGCTGCACGCCCAGGCACATCGAGAGGCCCACGGCCATGTCCGAGTAGCCCGAGAAGTCGAAATAGATCTGCAGCGTGTAGGCCAGCGCGCCAAACCATGCGGTGTACAGCGTGGGCTCGATGCCCTTGTGAACGCCGTTGAACATCAGGTCGGCGTACTGCCCCATGGGGTCGGCGATCAGCAGCTTCTTGGCCAGGCCGAAGACGAAGATCGCAATGCCGATGGCGACCTTGTTCGGGTCCACGCGGTAGGTCGCGGGGTTCGCGAACTGCGGCATCATCTGCGCGTGGTGCAGCACCGGGCCCGCGATCAGGTGCGGGAAGTAGGTGACGAACAGCATGTAGTGGATGAAGCTGCGCTCGTGCACCTTGCCCTGCCAGCAGTCGACCAGGAAGGCGATCTGCGTGAAGGTGTAGAACGAGATGCCGATCGGCAGCACGATGTGCACCAGATCGATTGGCGTCATACCTGCCGCGACCAGCCCCGCGTCGACGTTTTCCAGGAAGAAGTTGGCGTACTTGAAGACGGCCAGCACGCCCAGGTTGATCACCAGCGCAGCGATCAACAGCGTCTTGCGCTTGCGGTCGTTGCGGCCCGGCGCGGGCGTCAGCTGCAGGCCGAACCAGTAGTTGACGCAGATCGAGCCCAGCAGCAGCGGCAGGGCCTGCACGCTCCACCAACCGTAGAAGAACAGCGAAGCCAGTCCGAGGAAGCCCGCGGCGGCGCGGGTGTTGCGTTTGCCGATCAGGAAGAACCCGATCAGGACCAGCGGGAAATAGACAAAAATGAAGGGATACGAGTTGAAAAGCATCTCGGGGAGGGCACTGCAGTGGCGAGCGCCTTTTTGTCGTAATCGTTATAGAGCCGCCGGGGCGGCTGGTCTCGGATTATCGCGTGGTGGCCGCGGCCCACAGCTTCCAGAGACCCCGCACCTCGGTGCCTAGTTCCGCGAGCGTCAGCGACTCGTTGTAAATCACGGCGTCGGCGGCGGCCCGGCGTGCCTTGCGCGGGGCCTGCTGGGCGATCACGGCACGCACGGCTTCGGGCGTCCAGCCCGAGCGCGTGACCACGCGCTGCAGTTGCGTTTCTTCCCGGGCATCGACCACCAGCACGCGGTCCACGAGGGCGCGCCAGCGGCCGGATTCGACCAGCAGGGGCACATCGAACACGACGATGGCATCGCCGCCGGCCACCGCTGCCTGACGCTGGGTTTCGGTGCCGATCAGCGGGTGCAGGATGGCTTCGAGGCGGGCCTTGGCGCCCGCATCGGTGAACACCAGCTGGCGCATGGCAGCTCGGTCGAGGCTGCCGTCGGGGGCGATGACTGAAGGGCCGAACGCGGCCTCAAGGGCGGGCATCGCGATGCCGCCGGCCTGCGCGATGCTGCGAGCGATGGCGTCGGTGTCGACCAGCACCGCCCCTTCGGCCATCAGCAGCGACGCGACCGTGCTTTTGCCGCTGCCGATACCGCCGGTCAGGCCGATGCGTTTCACCGCCATGCCGTTGTCGAGCCTAGAGAGCCAAGGCCCCGAAAGGGAAGGCGAAAGGAATCCACTGCTTCACGACGGCGGGACCGGCCACGAGGCAGATCAGCCCGGCACCGGCCAGGAAGGGGCCGAAGGCGATGGGGATGTCCTTGTGGGCCAGCTTGCCGGCGAAGCGCAGCGTCAGGCCGATCACGGCGCCCACCACTGACGACACGAGGATGATCGCGATGAGGTAGTCGGCGCCGAGCCAAGCGCCCAAAGCAGCGAGCAGTTTGAAGTCCCCATGTCCCATGCCTTCCTTGCCTGTGGCCAGGCGGTAGCCATGGTACACAAGCCACAGGCTCAGGTAGCCGAAGACGGCGCCCCAGACGGCGGCATTCAGGGCGACGCCGGTCCAGCCCATGGCGGCACCGATCAGGCCCAGCCAGAGCAGCGGATAGTTCAACGCATCGGGCAGGAACTGCGTGTCGAAGTCGATCAGGAACTGGCAGATCAGCACGGCGCCGAAAGCTGCCCAGAGCGCGCCCGTGGGGGTGATGCCGAAGCGATGCGCGCACAGGGCGAACAGCGCGCCGGTGATCAGTTCGACGAGGGGGTAGCGAAGGCTGATCGATGTTTTGCAGCTGGCGCATCGGCCGCGCAGCAGAAGGTAGCTCAGCACCGGGATGTTCTGGTACCAGCGAATCCGATGGCCGCACGCACCGCAGCGCGAAGCAGGGCGCGAAAGGTCGAAAGGTGGCAGCTTCTCGAGGGCTTCCGCCGCCTTGTCGGCCGCCGCTTCGAGACCCGCGGGCGGCACCGACTTCGGGCCGAAGACCAGCGACCAGAGCGAGGGCATGTCCTTCGATGACATGAGGTTGGCGACCGCATCGCTCAGCCAGCCCCGGTACATCATGACGGGGGTGCGATAGATCACCACATTCAGGAAGCTGCCGATCAATAGCCCCAGCACACCGGCCAATGCGGTGTCGAACCCTTGCGACACCAGCATCAGACGACCTGGCCGAGCTTGAAGATGGGCAGGTACATCGACACCACGATGCCACCGATGATGACGCCCAGGAACACGATGATGATGGGTTCCATCAGGCTGGAGAGACCGGCGACCATGTCGTCAACTTCAGACTCGTAGAAGTCCGCGGCCTTGCCGAGCATGTGATCGATCGAGCCTGATTCTTCACCGATGGCGGTCATCTGGATCACCATCGAAGGGAACAGGTTGACGTTGGTCATGGCCGTCGTCAGGCTGGTGCCGGTCGAGACTTCCTGTTGGATCTTGGCGGTGGCATCGCCGTACACCGAGTTGCCCGAGGCGCCACCCACGGAGTCGAGGGCCTCGACCAGCGGAACGCCGGCCGCGAACATGGTGGCGAGCGTGCGGGTCCAGCGGGCCACGCAGGATTTCTCGATCAGCGTGCCGAAGATGGGAATGCGCAGCAGCAGGCGGTCCATGACTTTCTGGACGCGCTCGTTGCGCTTCCAGGCCTGGAGGAAGAAGTAGATGCCGCCACCGATCACGCCGAAGATCAGCCACCAATAGGAAACAAAAAACTCGCTGATCGCCATCACGATCAACGTCGGTGCGGGCAGGTCGGCGCCGAATGAAGAGAACACCTGCTTGAACGCGGGAATCACGAAGATCATGATGATCGCGACCACCACGAAGGCCACGACGACCACCGAGGTCGGATACATCAGCGCCGACTTGATTTTCGACTTGATCGCCTCGGTCTTCTCCATGTAGGTGGCCAGGCGATCGAGCAGGTCTTCCAGAATACCGGCCGCTTCACCGGCTTCCACCAGGTTGCAATACAGGTTGTCGAAGTACTTCGGAAACTTGCGGAAGGCCGCCGACAGCGACGTGCCGGTCTCGACATCGCTGCGGATGTCGTTCAGCAGCTTGGCGACGCTCGGGTTGGCGTTGCCGCGGCCGACGATGTCGAAGGACTGCAGCAGCGGCACGCCGGCTTTCATCATGGTCGCGAGCTGGCGCGTGAAGATCGCAATGTCCTTGGGCTTGATCGACTTGCCCGAACGCATGCGGCGCTTCTTGATCTTGGACGCCAGCACGCCTTGGCGGCGCAGTGCCGCTTGCACCTGGTTTTCCCCGGCGGCGCGAAGTTCGCCACGCACCAGCTTGCCGTTGCGGTCCTTGCCTTCCCATTCGAAGACGAATTCCTTGTGCGTGACCTGGGAGCGGGAGGATGCCACTGTTGCCATTCGATCTCCGGTTCAGTGTGTTCGTTATAGGTTGGTGCAGGCCACGACTTCTTCGAGCGAAGTGAGGCCCTGCATGACTTTGCGAAGACCCGACTGGCGCAGCGAGCGCACGCCTTCGGCTTCGGATTGGTTCGCGATGTCCAGTGCGCTGCCATCGCGCAGGATGATTTCCTGGATGGCTTCCGTAATCGGCATCACCTGGTAGATGCCGACCCGGCCCTTGTAGCCGCCGCTGCAGGCGGCGCAGCCAACCGGGCGGTATGGCTTCCAGGTGCCGTTGATGTCTTCCTCGTTGAAGCCGGCCTCGAGCAGGGCTTCGCGCGGGATGTCGATCGGCGTGCGGCACAGCATGCACAGCCGGCGCGCAAGGCGCTGCGCGGTGATCAGGATCACGCTCGACGCGATGTTGAACGGTGCGATGCCCATGTTGCGCATGCGCGTCAGCGTGGTCGGGGCGTCGTTGGTGTGGAGCGTCGACAGCACCAAGTGGCCGGTCTGTGCGGCCTTGATCGAGATGTCGGCGGTTTCGAGGTCGCGGATTTCGCCGACCATGATGATGTCGGGATCCTGCCGCAGGAAGGCGCGCAGCGCGGCCGCGAAGGTCAGTCCGGCCTTCTCGTTGACGTTGACCTGGTTGACGCCGGGCAGGTTGATTTCCGACGGGTCTTCCGCCGTCGCGATGTTGACGCCCGGCTGATTCAGCAGGTTCAAGCAGGTGTAGAGCGACACGGTTTTGCCCGAGCCCGTGGGGCCAGTCACCAGCACCATGCCGTAGGGACGGCCGATGGCATGAAGGAGCCGTTCTTTCTCGTCGGCGTCGTAGCCCAGAGCATCGATGCCCATGCGCGCGCTGCTCGGGTCCAGGATACGCACGACGATCTTCTCGCCGAACAGCGTGGGCAGCGTGCTCACGCGAAAGTCGATCACGCGGTCGGGCCCGATCTTGAGCTTCATGCGGCCGTCTTGCGGCACGCGCTTTTCCGAGATGTCGAGCCGCGAAATGACCTTGATGCGCGAGGCCAGCTTGTCCTTGATGACCGTGGGCGGGCTGGCGATTTCGCGCAGTTCGCCGTCGACCCGGAAGCGCACCCGGTAGTGGTGTTCGTAGGGCTCGAAGTGGATGTCCGAGGCCCGCATGCTCACTGCGTCGAGCAGCATCTTGTGCAGGAAACGCACCACGGGTGCGTCTTCGACTTCGGCGATGGCCTGTTCGTTCGCGTCGCCCGAGGTGTCGGCTGTGACATCGTCGAACTCGAATTCTGTGCCGACGATGCTGTTGATCGTTTCCGCAGCGCTCGCGGCGGCGGCTTCGATCATGCGCGAGAGTTTGTCGTACTCCGCGATGACCCAGTCCACGCCCATCTGCGACGCGAACTTGATCTTCTCCGCAGCCTGCTGGTCCGAGGGGTCGGCTGTGGCGACGATCAGGCGGTTGTTGCGCTTGCTGAGAACGACGATGCGGTAAGCGTGGCAGAGCTTCGGATCGAGCAGGTCCTTGGGTAGGCGCTGGTGATCGATGGCATCGAGGTCGAGCAGCGGAGCGCCGAAGGCGCTCGACAGGGTGTGTGCGAGGTCCGCGGCCGAGACGGCGCCGGTGCCGGTCAGTTCGGCGATGAAGCTCGTGCGGCCGCTCAGCGACTTCTGATAGATCTCTTCGGCCGATTTCGCTGCAAGCTTGCCGGCGGACACCAAGGCGCGCGCCAAGCCGGGAAGGGCGATCTGCGTAGTTTCTTTAACGGGAATTTCGGCAGCGGCCATTCAGCGAATGCAAAAGATGTGAAAAAGTGCTTCACGATCATCGCTGAACACGCCTGTGCTGTAAATCGTTACACAGCAACAGGAGCTGACATTAACTGGACCAGTCGAGAAAAACTGGTCGGGGTGAGAGGATTCGAACCTCCGGCCTCTACGTCCCGAACGTAGCGCTCTACCAGGCTAAGCTACACCCCGATTGGTTGCAAAAATGAAATCGTCCTAGAGGCCAACTCTGGTGAGGTGTTCAGGCACGTCGCTCAAGCAACTGAGCCGCTAATTGTAGCAAACCTGAAGCGTGCAAATTCGACGGAAGGTCGCGCAACGCGTGAATTGCGCGTTCGGCCTCTGCGGCTGCGGCGGCGCGCGAAGCTTCCAGGGCGCCGGTTTCGCGAACGATCTCGACGATTTTTCCCAGCTGCGCGGTGTCACCGGCCTCGATGGCCGCGCGCACCAGTGCGCTCTGCTCGGGCGTGCCACGCTGCATGGCGAAGATCAGCGGCAAGGTGGTCTTGCCTTCGCGCAAGTCGTCGCCGACGTTCTTCCCGGTTTCGTGGGCGTCGCCCGCGTAATCAAGTACGTCATCGATCACCTGGAAGGCCGTGCCCAGTGCCTGTCCATAGGTGGCGCAGGCTTCTTCGACTTCGGGCGTGGTGCCGGCCAGCACGGCCGCCAGCCGGGTGCTCGCCTCGAAGAGTTTGGCGGTCTTGGAGCGGATGACGCGCAGGTAGGCCGCTTCGTCCAGCGAGGCGTCATGCATGTTCATCAACTGCAGCACTTCGCCTTCAGCGATCACGTTGGTCGCTTCGGCCAGGATCTGCATGATGCGCATGTTGTTTGCATCCAACATCATCTGGAAGGCGCGCGAGTACAGGAAGTCGCCCACCAGCACGCTGGCGGGGTTGCCGAAGGATTCGTTGGCGGTGGCGCGACCCCGGCGCAGAGTCGATTCGTCGACCACGTCGTCGTGCAGCAGTGTGGCCGTGTGGATGAACTCCACCACGGCGGCCAGATTGAAGCGCTGTTCGCCGGTGTAGCCGAGCGCGCCTGCCATGAGCAGCAGCAGCGCCGGCCGCAGCCGCTTGCCGCCGGCCGAAATGATGTATTGCGAAACCTGGCTGACCAGTGGGACGCCGGTGTTCAGGCGCTGGGCGATCACACGGTCGACTTCGACCATGTCGCCGGCAATCAGGTCCAGCACAGTGGCGGTGGGGGAGGTGTCGGCGGCGGGAACTGGCAAAGCGAAGGCGCGGGGCGCTGCGAAGATGAGGGCGGCCCTGGAGGCCGGAACGCCGGAATTATAGGGAGCCGTGCACGAATCCCAGGCGTGTCTCAGAGTCGGGGTGGTGAGCGGTCGCAAAGCGCGCTATAATCTTGGGCTCTGCGGAATTCGCTGCGGGGACTCATTTCTAAGAGGTTTACATGTACGCGGTCATAAAAACCGGCGGCAAGCAATATCGCGTTGCTTCCGGCGAAAAAATTAAAGTAGAACAGATTGCTGCGGACGTAGGCCAGGAAATCGTGATCGACCAGGTTCTGGCTGTCGGAAACGGCGCTGAAATCAAGGTTGGCACGCCCCTGGTGTCCGGCGCAACGGTGACAGTCACGGTACTGTCGCACGGCAAGCACGACAAGGTCGGCATCTTCAAGATGCGCCGTCGCAAGCACTATCAAAAACGTCAAGGCCATCGCCAGCAGTTCACCGAACTGCAAATCGGCGCGATCGCCGGCTAAGGAGCACATTCCATGGCACAGAAAAAAGGCGGCGGCTCAACGCGAAACGGGCGCGATTCCAAGCCCAAGATGCTCGGCGTGAAGGCCTTCGGCGGCGAACTGATCAGCGCAGGCTCGATCATCGTGCGCCAGCGCGGCACCCAGTTCCACCCCGGCGTGAACGTCGGCGTGGGCAAGGACCACACGCTCTTCGCCCTGGTCGACGGCCATGTGTCGTTCGGTCACAAGGGTGCGCTGAACAAGCACATGGTCAATGTGACGCCCGCGGCCTAAGCCCCGCTAGTCACTTCGATCTTTCCGAGGCCCCGCATTGCCGGGGCTTCTTCATTTGTAAACTGGACATCCCATGAAGTTCGTCGACGAAGCCTTCATCGACATCGCCGCGGGCGATGGCGGCAACGGCTGCGTGTCGTTCCGACATGAGAAGTACAAAGAGTTCGGCGGCCCCAACGGCGGCGACGGCGGCCGTGGCGGCCACGTGTTCGCGGTGGCCGACTCGAACCTCAACACCCTGGTCGATTTCCGCTACTCGCGCCGGCACGAAGCCAGGCGCGGCGAGCACGGCATGGGCTCCGACATGTTCGGCGCCGCGGGCGATGACATCGTGCTCCGGATGCCGGTCGGCACGATCATCACCGACGCCGAAACCGGCGAGGTCTTGTACGAGATGCTGACGGAAGGTGAGGTCGTCACGATCGCCAAGGGCGGTGACGGCGGTTTCGGCAACATGCGCTTCAAGAGCGCGATCAACCGTGCGCCGCGCCAGAAGACGCCCGGCTGGCCCGGTGAGAAGAAGAGCCTCAAGCTCGAGCTCAAGGTGCTGGCTGACGTGGGCCTGCTGGGCATGCCCAACGCGGGCAAGTCGACCCTGATCAGCGCCATCTCGAACGCCCGTCCCCGTATCGCGGACTACCCCTTCACCACATTGCACCCCAACCTGGGTGTGGTGCGCGTCGGTCCGGAGCAAAGCTTCGTGGTCGCCGACCTGCCCGGCCTGATCGAAGGCGCGTCCGAAGGCGCCGGCCTCGGTCACCTGTTCCTGCGGCACTTGCAGCGCACGCGCCTGCTGCTGCACGTGGTCGATATGGCTCCGTTCGACGATGCCGTTGACCCGGTCGCCCAAGCCAAGGCCATCGTGGGCGAGCTGAAGAAGTACGATGCCGCGCTCTACGAAAAGCCGCGCTGGCTGGTGCTGAACAAGCTCGACATGGTGCCTGGCGACGAGCGCGTGGCACTGGTCAAAGACTTCGTCAAGCGCCTGCGCTTCAAGGGCCCGGTCTTCGAGATCTCGGCGCTCACGCGCGAAGGCTGCGAACACCTGATCAAGGCTGTGTACCAGCAGGTCAAGGCGCAGCAGGTGGCTGAACACGAAACCGTCGTGGTCGATCCGCGCTTCGTTCCGCTGCCGCCCGAAGGAAACTGAGGGCGTCGCGGCGCCTTCGGTGCTGCAAAATGGATAGCAAGCAGCGCAGGCTGCATCCCTGAAACACGCCTTCTTCCTTCATGACCTCGAATTCCGGTTCCACTGCCTTGCGGGATGCCCGCCGTATCGTCGTCAAGGTGGGCTCCAGCCTTGTGACCAACGAGGGGCGGGGCCTCGACGAAGCCGCCATCGGCGAGTGGTGCCGGCAGCTGGCGCAGCTGGTGCGCGACGGGCGCGAGGTGGTCATGGTGTCGAGCGGCGCCATCGCCGAAGGCATGAAGCGCCTCGGCTGGAAGACCCGGCCGCACGCGATCCACGAACTGCAGGCCGCAGCGGCCGTCGGGCAGATGGGCCTGGCCCAGATGTACGAGACCAAGCTGCGCGAGAACCAGATCGGTAGCGCGCAGGTGCTGCTGACCCATGCAGACTTGGCCGACCGCGAGCGCTACCTCAATGCACGCTCGACCCTCGTCACGCTGCTGCGCCTGGGCGTGGTGCCGGTCATCAACGAGAACGACACCGTCGTCAACGACGAGATCAAGTTCGGCGACAACGACACGCTCGGCGCGCTGGTCGCCAACCTGGTCGAGGCCGATGCGCTGATCATCCTGACCGACCAGAAGGGCCTGTACACGGCCGACCCGCGCAAGGACCCCGACGCCAAGTTCGTGCACGAAGCCGCTGCGGGCGATCCGGCGCTCGAAGCCATGGCGGGCGGTGCCGGCTCGAGCATCGGGCGGGGCGGCATGATCACCAAGATCCTCGCGGCCAAGCGCGCGGCGGGCTCCGGTGCTTCCACGGTCATCGCCTGGGGCCGCGAAGCCGACGCGCTGCTGCGGCTCACGCGCGGTGAATCCATCGGCACGCTGCTCGTGGCGCAGACCGCCAAGCACCAGGCGCGCAAGCGCTGGATGGCCGATCACCTGCAGCTGCGCGGTGCCGTCATCGTCGATGCCGGCGCGGCCGCGAAGGTGCGCGGCGAAGGCAAGAGCCTGCTGCCGATCGGCATGACGAGCGTGTCGGGTGAGTTCTCGCGCGGCGACGTGATCGCGGTGCGCGATGTCGACGGTGTCGAGCTGGCCCGCGGGCTGGCCAACTATTCGAGCGTGGAGGCCCGGCTGCTGTGCCGCAAGCCCTCGGCGGAATTCGAGCGGCTGCTGGGCTACGCTGCCGAGCCGGAGATGGTGCACCGCGACAACATGGTGTTGATGCCGGGTTGATCGCCAAGGCGGGGCGTGATGCCCCGCCGCCGGTTCACGGCATTTCGCGCAGCGGATTGCGGATGTTCTGCACCATCTCGTTGACCGAACTGCGCGGCGCGTTGCCGCGGCACAGGCCCTGCGACGCCAGCGCCGGCACATAGCTGGAGTTCATGTCCTTCACGCGCTTCCACTCGGGCGACTTCGTTTCCTGCCAGGCGCCGTTGTTGTAGCGGGCATAGCTCTTCATCTCTGCCGTCGAGCAGCGCACACCTTCGTAGAACGCATTGACCGCGCCACCGGCCCGGTTCTGTGCCACCACCACGTAACGCACGATGCCGTCCTTCGTGATGGCGATGGTGTTCGGGTCGACGCCGAACTTCAGCGTCATGTAGGGCGGCATCGCGATCGGCAGCAGACGTGCTTCGCTGAAGGCAGGCGGCGGCGGCACCGCGGTTTCTTCCCACTCCTTGTCCTGCTCCGTGCTCTTGGGTGCGGGCGGCGTGCCGGCCTGGGCCCAGTCGGGGTTGTCGGTGTCGTAGCCGCGGGAGGCGCAGGCGGCCAGCAGGCTGACGCAGGCGATGATGAGCGCACGCTCAGCGTGGCGTCGGGAAAGAAGAAGGCGCGCTGTTCTTGGGAGGAGGTTCATCGCTCGCAGAAGGAAGGTCGGGATGCGGATCGAAGCTGCCGCCGGGCGGCAGGTCGAGGCCCGCAGGTGCTCCATGGTCCAGCGTGTGGCGCTCGAATTCTCGGGCGCGCACGTTGCTGCGCAGGAAGCGGTTGCGGAAATCCTGCCGGGGCAGGTAGCGAGCAAGCTCGGTAAGCGCCATCTCGTAGACGCCGCGCTTGAACTCGACGACCACGTCGAGCGGGACCCAGTAGTCATGCCAGCGCCAAGCGTCGAATTCGGGATGGTCGGTGGCACGCAGGTTGAGATCCCAGTCGTGGCCGACAAGTTGCAGCAGATACCAGATCTGCTTCTGGCCTTTGTAGTGGCCCCGTGCGTCACGGCGGATGAACCGATCCGGCACCTCGTAGCGCAACCAGTCGCGGGTACGGGCCACGATGCGCACATGCTCCGGATGGAGCCCGACTTCCTCGTGCAGTTCCCGGAACATGGCTTGCTCGGGACTTTCGCCACGGTCGATGCCGCCTTGCGGAAACTGCCAGGAATGCGTGCGTATGCGCTTGCCCCAGAAAACCTGGTTTCTCTGGTTGAGCAGGATGATGCCGACGTTGGGCCTGAAGCCGTCCCGGTCGAGCATAATCAAACCCCAATTTTTGAACTGAGTCGATTATGCATGCCGGGTTGCCCTCGGCAAGCGACCGGTTCCGGGCTCTCAGGGTCTATCCGGGGTGCCTGTCTCCCTCCTCACTTCGAACCCACCTGCGCGATCCCGATGAAAGCTTCCCGATTTTTTGTCTCCACCCTGAAGGAAGCGCCCGCTGACGCGGAGGTCGCGAGCCATCGGCTCATGATGCGCGCCGGCATGATCAAGAAGCTCGGCACGGGCATCTACACGTACATGCCCATGGGCCTGCGCGTGATCCGCAAGGTCGAGGCCATCGTGCGCGAGGAAATGAACCGTGCCGGCGCCGTCGAGCTCGCGATGCCCGTGGTGCAGCCGGCCGAGTTCTGGCAGGAGACCGGCCGCTTCGACAAGATGGGCCCCGAGCTGCTTCGCATCAAGGACCGCCACGACCGCGACTTCGTGATCCAGCCGACCAGCGAAGAGGTGGTGACCGACATCGCGCGCCAGGAAATCCGCAGCTACAAGCAGCTGCCGAAGAATTTCTACCAGATCCAGACCAAGTTCCGCGACGAGCGCCGTCCGCGCTTCGGCCTGATGCGTGGGCGCGAGTTCATCATGAAGGACGCCTACAGCTTCGACCGCGACCTCGACGCGGCCAAGGCCAGCTACCAGATCATGGCGCAGGCCTACCGCAACATCTTCGACCGTTTCGGCCTGCGCTACCGCGCCGTCGCGGCCGACAGTGGCGCCATCGGCGGCGACCTGAGCGAAGAGTTCCAGGTGATCGCCGCCACCGGCGAAGACGCCATCGTCTACTGCCCCGACAGCACCTACGCGGCCAACATGGAAAAGGCCGAGGCGCTGGCCCCGGCCGGCCCGCGTCCTGCTGCCGCCAACGCGCTCGAGAAGACGCCTACGCCCGGCAAGGCCACCTGTGCCGATGTGGCCGAGCTGCTCGGCGTGCCGTTGGCCACCACGGTCAAGTCGCTCGTGCTGGCCACCGACGTCCTCGACGCGGCCGGCAACATCAAGGGCGCGCAAATCTGGCTGCTGCTGCTGCGCGGCGACCACGACATGAACGAGATCAAGGTCAGCAAGCTGCCCGGCCTCGACAAGGGCTTCCGCTTTGCCACCACCGCCGAGATCGACGAGCACTTCGGCTGCAAGCCGGGCTACCTCGGCCCACTGAACCTCAAGAAGCCCGTCAAGCTCGTGGCCGACCGCGAAGCCGCCGTGCTGGCCGACTGGATCACCGGCGCCAACGAGGTCGACTTCCACATGACCGGCGTCAACTGGGGCCGTGACCTGCCCGAGCCCGACCTGGTGGCCGACCTGCGCAACGTGGTCGCCGGTGACGCCTCGCCGGACGGCAAGGGCGTGCTGGCCATTGAGCGCGGCATTGAAGTGGGCCACGTCTTCGTGCTCGGCACCAAGTACAGCAAGGACATGAACGCCACCTACCTCGACGAAGGCGGCAAGCCGCAGTTCCTCGAGATGGGCTGCTACGGCATCGGCATCACGCGCCTGCCGGCTGCTGCCATCGAACAGAACCACGACGAGCGCGGCATCATCTGGCCCGACGCGCTGGCGCCGTTCACCGTGGTGGTCTGCCCGATCGGCATGGACCGCAGCCCCGAGGTCAAGGTCGCGGCCGAAGCGCTCTACGAAGAGCTGCTGGCCAAGGGTGTCGACGTGCTGCTCGACGACCGCGGCGAGCGCCCGGGCGCGATGTTTGCCGACTGGGAACTGATCGGCGTGCCGCACCGCGTGGTCATCTCCGACCGCGGCCTCAAGGAAGGCCAGCTCGAGTACCAGGGCCGGCGCGACACCGCGGCCACCAAGGTGCCTGCGGCCGGCATCGCCGACTTCATCGCCGGCAAGCTCGCGGCATGAGCGTGGCGGGCGGCTTGTCGCGACGCAGCTGCCTGCTGGGCAGCGCTGCGGCAGGCGCCCTGACGGTTCTGTCGCTGCCGCAAACGGCCTGGGCCGGCGCGCAGATCGAAGAGCCGCTGATCGATTCGGTGCGCACCGCGCTGAGTTCGGCCGTTCACAACAAGGCGCCGCCGGTGCCGCAGTTTGCCGACACCGAGGCCCGCCTCGCGTACCTGCGGTGGCTCGGCGAGATGAGCGAGCGCCTGCGCAAGAAAGTGGCCGATGCGTCCACGCGCATCGAGTTCCTGCAGACCGTCTGGTACGAGGCCAAGCGCTCGGGGCTCGACGTGAGCCTGGTGCTGGGCCTGATCCAGGTCGAGAGCAACTTCCGCAAGTTCGCGGTCTCCAGTGCGGGCGCGCGCGGCTACATGCAGGTGATGCCATTCTGGACCCGCGTGATCGGCGACAGCGACTCCGCCAAGCTGTTCCACATGCAGACCAACCTGCGCTTCGGCTGCGTGATCCTGCGCCACTACCTCGACCGCGAGAAGGGCGACCTGTTCATGACGCTGGGTCGCTACAACGGCAGCCGCGGTCGCGCGCCGTACCCGAACGCCGTGTTCGCGAACCAGCGGTTGTGGGCGTACGTCGACAAGGAACGCGAGCGCGATCGCTCGGCGGCCTGAGCGCAATCGCTCAGTCGACGACCACGGCCTTGGCGGTGGCCGAGCCCCTGGTCACCATCACCTGGTCGATGCGGTAACTGTCGACGTCCATCACCTCGAAGGTGTAGCCGCCCCAGGTCACGCTGTCCGTGCGCTTGGGCACGCGGCGCAGCATCACCATCAGGAAGCCTGCCAGCGTTTCGTATTCCTCGGCGTGCGGCAGCTCGTCGATGTGCAGCGCGCGCTG
>NZ_CALRZC010000053.1:0-40286 GCF_943372545.1 Variovorax sp. YR752
AAGGCGTCAGCTTGCGTACAGATCGGCGGTCTGTTCGAGCGACACGCCCGGACGCCGCGCAGTTCCTCATCGACGCTGCGGGCGGGGTGGCAGATGTACTCAAACGGTCGGTCCTTGCCTGGCCGATGCGAAGCTCGACGTCTGTCCACACCAGCGCCAGAAACATACAAGCGAAGCGAACGAAGTGAGCGCAGCGAGTTGGGCGGCCTGCCGCGAGCCCGAGCAGCACAAGGAAGTCGGCCCACCGGGCCGACCGCCGAAGCGAAGCGCGGAAGCCTGTCCGCACGCGCCTTTGCCGCTCCGACCTCAACACGCAAAGCAGACGTCGAACTTCCGCACAGGGCCGCGAACCGTCACTCTCTCGCGTGCCACGCCGAGCCTTCGAACTCGGCTTGATGTGCCGCCAGCCTGGCGGCTGGCCGCGCTGGCGTGCTGCGACGAGCATGTCGAGCGCCGCGGCGCCCGTGTCGAACATTGCCTTCGAGCTCGGCTTCGAGGATCCGGCCTGCTTCCGCCGCTTCTTCAAGCGCCACGTGGGCGCGGGGCCGCGCGAGTACCGCGACCGATCGCGCGGCCGCAGCGCCTCAGCCTAGCGCCTGTCTGGCGATGGACTCCACCGCCTCGCGCAGCCAGCGGTGCGACGGGTCGTGCTGGCGACGCAGGTGCCAGACCATGTACATCGGCATCGCCGGCGTGTCGATCGGCAGGGCGGCGCTGGCCAGGTCGCGCAGCACCCCGCGCGACAGCAGCGACGGGCCGGTGGCGAGCCGGGCGCTGCCGCGCAGCAGCGAGGCGATGCCTGCGTAGCCGGGCACCGTGGCGATCACCTCGCGCCCGATCCCCCGGGCAGCGAGCCAGTCGTCGACATCCAGGCCGCGGCCATCCTCGTAGCGGACCGAGACATGTTGCGCAGCGAGGTACTCGGCGCGCGTCGTCGGCGCGGTGCGCAGCGCGGGGTCGAAGAAGACCGCGTAGCGGTCCTCGAACAGGCGCTTCTGCATCAGGTCGGCCGCCTCGGGCGGGCGCGGCGTGAGGACCAGGTCGCACCCTTGCTCGCGAAGCAGCGGTGGCTGCGGGGCGCCCGAAGGCCAGATGCGCAGCCGTGCGCCGGGGCATTCCTGCCGGAGGCGCGCCAGCAGCGGCGGCACCAGCAGGTCGCGTTGAAGGTCGTTGGCGGCCAGCGTGATCGTGCCCTTCCAGCGCGCCGGCGCGAAGCCGGCGGCATGGCTGAACGCGCGCATCTCGTCGAGCAGCGCGCGCGCCCGATGTGCCAGCGCCTCGGCCTGTGCGGTGGCCACGATGCCGCGGCCCGCGCGCACGAACAGCGCATCGCCGGTGATGGCGCGCAGCTTGTCGAGCGCGTGGCTGACCGCCGACTGCGTCAGGCCGAGCCGCCGCGCGGCGTGCGTGATCGAGCCTTCCTCGTGCACCGCGAGCAGCAGCTGCAGGCCGTGCCCGTCCAGATCCAAATGATCGAAGTCGCTCATGAGTCACATGAAGAGACATCGCTTTATCGCATGAGAGGTCTTTTCGATACTGACCTTCGTCAACACGAGACCAGGAGACAGGCATGAGCTACGACATCCCCGGCACGACGCTGTTCGATGGCGGACAGGCGCGCAAGGGCTATGCGCTGAACAAGATGTGCTACTCGTTCAACGACAAGGCCAACCGCGACGCCTTCGCGGCCGACGAGGAGGGCTACTGCGCCCGCTTCGGCCTGAACGCGCAGCAACGCGAGGCGATCGCTGCGCGCAACGTGCTGCAGCTGATCGCCGCCGGCGGCAACGTCTACTACCTGGCCAAGTTCGCCGGCATCTTCGGCCTGGACGTGCAGGACCTCGGCGCCCAGCAGACCGGCATGACCAAGGATGCGTTCAAGGCCAAGCTGGCGGCCTACGCCCAGCAGTGAGGGAGACGCATCATGGCCAACATCGTCGGCGCCATCACCACCTCGCACGTGCCTGCCATCGGGCGCGCGATCGCCAGGAACCTGCAGGCCGATCCGTACTGGAAGCCCTTCTTCGACGGCTGGCCGCCGGTGCACCGCTGGCTCGACAGCGTCAAGCCGGACGTGGCGGTGGTCTTCTACAACGATCACGGACTGAACTTCTTCCTCGACAAGATGCCCACCTTCGCGATCGGTGCGGCGCCCGAGTACCGCAACGCCGACGAAGGCTGGGGCATCCCGCAGGTGCCGGCCTTCCAGGGCGAGCAGGATCTCTCGTGGCACCTGATCGAATCGCTGGTGGCCGACGAGTTCGACGTGGTCAGCTGCCAGGAGATGGAGGTCGATCACGCCTTCACGCTGCCGATGGCGCTGATGTACCCCTCGCAGGCCTGGCCGGTGAAGGTGGTGCCGGTGTGCATCAACACCGTGCAGTTCCCGTTGCCGTCGGCCAGGCGCTGCTACGCGCTGGGCGAAGCCGTCGGCCGTGCGGTACGGGCCTGGAAGAGCGACGCGCGCGTCGTGGTGCTCGGCACCGGCGGCCTCTCGCACCAGCTCGACGGTGAGCGAGCCGGCTTCATCAACAAGGACTTCGACCTCGCCTTCATGGAGAGCCTGCTGCACGACCCGCGCTGGGCCACGCAGTTCGACTCGACGCAACTGGTGGAGAAGGCCGGCACGCAGGGCGTGGAACTGCTGATGTGGCTGGCCGCGCGTGCGGCGCTGGGCGAGCGCGCGACGAGCGTGCACCGGAACTACCACATCCCCATCTCCAACACGGCCTCCGGCCTGATGGTGATGGCGCCGGCGGCCTGAGCCGCGCGTCGTTCGCTTTGTCGCAAATCCGCCAACGCGGCGGGTGCGGCCGCAGCGGCCCAAGTCCTTGATTCATCAGGGTTTGGGCCGCTGGCCCATGGTGGCATCGTTTCTGCAATGCAGCCTGCCAACCGCCACGGGAGGCCCGCATGACTGCATCGCTCAACGCCAAGATCGCCCAGGTCTTCGACGAGCCCGGCTGCGACATCAACCAGAAGAAGTCGGACAAGGAGCGCAAGAAGGGCTGCACCAAGCAGCTCACGCCGGGCGCCGCGGCCGGCGGCTGCGCCTTCGATGGCGCGAAGATCGCGCTGCAGCCGATCGTCGACGTGGCGCACCTGGTGCACGGGCCGATCGCCTGCGAGGGCAACAGCTGGGACAACCGGCACAGCGCGTCCAGCGGCGCGAGCACCTACCGCAGCGGCTTCACCACCGACATCAACGAGTTCGACGTCGTCTACGGCGGCGAGAAGCGCCTGTTCAAGGCGATCCGCGAGATCGTCGAGAAGGTCAACCCGCCGGCGGTGTTCGTCTACCAGACCTGCGTGACGGCGATGATCGGCGACGACGTCGAGGCGGTCTGCCAGCGCGCTTCGGCGAAGTTCGGCACGCCGGTCATCCCGGTCAACTCGCCCGGCTTCGCGGGGCCGAAGAACCTGGGCAACAAGCTCGGTGCCGAGGCGCTGCTCGACCATGTGATCGGCACGATCGAGCCCGAGTTCACGACGCCGTACGACATCAACATCATCGGCGAGTACAACCTGTCGGGCGAGCTCTGGCAGGTCAAGCCGCTGCTCGATGCACTGGGCGTGCGCGTGCAGTCGTGCATCTCCGGTGACGGGCGCTACCGCGAGATCGCCTCCGCCCACCGTGCGCGCGCCAACATGATGGTGTGCAGCAAGTCGATGATCAACGTCGCCACGCGCATGCAGCAGCGCTGGGGCATCCCGTACTTCGAGGGTTCGTTCTACGGCATCAGCGACATGAGCACCACGCTGCGCGAGATCGCGCGGCTGCTTGTCGAGCGCGGCGCGCCGGCCGAACTGCGTGACCGCGCCGAGGCGCTGATCGCCGCCGAGGAGGCGCGTGCCTGGGAGCGCATCCGCGCCTACCGCGAGCGGCTCGCCGGCAAGAAGGTGCTGCTGATCACCGGCGGGGTGAAGAGCTGGTCGGTGGTCTCCGCCTTGCAGGAGGCCGGGCTGCAGGTGGTGGGCACGAGCACGAAGAAGAGCACCAAGGAAGACAAGGAGAAGATCAAGGAGATCATGGGCCTGAGCGCCGATGACAGCGCGCACATGATCGACGACATGACGCCGCGCGAGATGTACGCGATGCTGCGCGACGCCAAGGCCGACATCATGCTCAGCGGCGGGCGCAGCCAGTTCGTCGCGCTGAAGGCGCGCATGCCCTGGATGGACATCAACCAGGAGCGCCACCACGCCTTTGCCGGCTACGAGGGCATGGTCACGATGGTGGCCGAGATCGACAAGGCGCTGTTCAACCCCGTGTGGGAGCAGGTGCGGGCGGCGGCGCCTTGGGAACGCGTGGATCCTTTGCTCGCAGCGGAGGCCTGACATGGCCCTCGTCACCGAATCGAAGAAGGCCTGTGCCGTCAATCCGCTGAAGATGAGCCAGCCGTTGGGCGCGAGCTATGCGTTCATGGGGCTGGAGTCGTGCATGCCGATGATGCACGGCTCGCAGGGTTGCACCTCGTTTGGCGTGGTGCTGCTGGTGCGCCACTTCAAGGAGGCCATCCCGCTGCAGACCACGGCGATGAACGAGGTCACCACCATCCTCGGCGGCTACGACAACCTCGAGAAGGCACTGCTGAACATCCGCAGCCGCGCCAGGCCCGCGATCATCGCCATCTGCTCGACCGGCCTGACCGAGACCAAGGGCGACGACGTCGACGGCTACATCCGCATGGCGCGCCAGAAGCACCCCGAGCTGGCCGACACCGAGATCGTCTACGTCTCCACGCCCGACTACGTCGGCGCCTTCCAGGACGGCTGGGCGCGTGCGGTGAAGACGCTGGTCTCGACGCTGCCGGAGACGGCGGTCGAGAAGCGGCCGCGCCAGGTCAACGTGCTGCCGGGTTGCCACCTCACGCCGGGCGACCTGGAAGAGCTGCGCGACGTCATCGAGCTGTTCGGCTTGCAGCCGGTGTTCGTGCCCGACGTGTCGGGCTCGCTGGACGGCCACATCCCCGAGCAGTGGCTGGGCACGACCATCGGCGGCACGCCGCTGGCCGAGCTGCGCACGCTGGGCGCGGCCGCGCACACGCTGGCCATCGGCGAGCAGATGCGCCCGGCCGCGGTGGCGCTGGCCGAGCGCTGCGGCGTGCCCTTCACGCTGTTCGACCGGCTCACCGGCCTGACCGCCACCGATGCCTTCGTCGCCAAGCTCGCCGAACTCTCCGGCCAGCCGGTACCGGCGAAGCTGCGCCGGCAACGCAGCCAGCTGGTCGACGCGATGCTCGACGGCCACTTCCACCTCGGCAACGTCAAGCTGGCCATTGCCGCCGAGCCCGACCTGCTGTGGTCCACCGGCATGTTCCTCGCCGAGATGGGCGTCGAGCTGGCGGTGTGCGTCACCACCACGCATTCGCCGCTGCTGGAGAGGCTGCCGGCCAGTGAGGTGCTGATCGGCGACCTGGAAGACTTCGAGCGTTGCGCCGCCGCGGCCGGCTGCGACCTGCTGATGACGCACTCGCATGGCCGCCAGGCCGCAGAGCGCCTGGCCAGGCCGCTGTTCCGCCTCGGTATCCCGATGTTCGACCGCGTCGGCAACGCGCACATCTGCCACGTCGGCTACCGCGGCACGCGCAACCTCGTCTACGCCGTGGGCAACCTGATGATGGAACAGATCGCCCACCACGGGCCGGACGACTGGCCCCTGCCAGCCGCGTCTCGCCTGGCCGCCGTCGCGCCTTCGACCACGCATTTGCCGGCACGCATCGACCGCCTGCCCAAGCCGGGTGACCAGCTCGCGCCGGCCAGCGCATGACCCTCACGTTTCAGGAGCAGCCATGAAGATCGCTTTCGCCACACAGGACCAGCAGCGCGTCGATGCGCACTTCGGCTGGGCAAAGCACCTCGCGGTGTACGAGATCACGCCCGAGGGCTACGACTTCGTGCACGACCACGGCTTCGGCGAGGACCTCGCCGAAGACGGCAACGAGGACAAGCTCGCGCCCAAGCTCGAGGCCATCAAGGACTGCGCGATCGTCTACGTCGCCGCCATCGGCGGCTCGGCGGCGGCGCGCGTGGTCGCCAGCAAGATCCACCCGATCAAGGTCAGCTCGCCCGAGCCCATCCTCGACATCCTCGACAAGCTGCAGGAGGTGCTCAAGGGCACGCCGCCGCCCTGGCTGCGCAAGGCGCTGCTGAAGGACCAGCCGCGCACGGCGGACTTCGACAGTGACGACGAGGTGAAGTCGTGAGCGCCGTCGCCACTGAAGCGCCCAGCGACGAGGCCGTGCTTCAGGACCCGTTCATCCGCGAGCTGGTCAAGCAGCTGCGTGCGCAGGACACCCACGGCACCTGGGAAGGCAAGAGCGACGCCAAGCTGCTCGAGCCCTTCATCCTCAGCGCCGAGCAACGCCGTGCATTGCCGCTGATGGGCGACCCGGACCCGGACACGCTGTGGCGCCTTGACCTGTTCCACAACGCCATCGGCCTGTCGATCGAGCGCGCCACCGGCTGCATGGTCTCGCCGATGACCAAGATGAGCCACGAGGGCTTCGGCCGCACGGTGCTGACCACCGGCCGGCTGATCGTCGTCAACCGCTACCTGCGCGACGTGCACCGCTTCGGCTTCCCCAGCCTCGCCAAGCTGGCCGAGGCCGGCAACAAGCTGGTCAGCGAAGGTGTGCAGATGATCGAGCAGTACAAGGAGGTCGCAACCTATGGATGAGCTGGACACCCTCAAGGCCGAGATCAGGAAGCTCAACGCCCGCGCCACGCAGGCGAAGATGGACCTGCACGATCTCAGCGAGGAACTGCCCACCAACTGGGAGCGCATCCCCGAGGTGGCGAAGGTCGCGCACGAGGCGCATGTGGCGCTGATGGCGGCGCGCAAGAGGCTGGCGGAGGTGGCGCCATGAGCAGTTTTACGGTCACGCTGCCCTCGGGCTCCACCTGGACGCCGACCTTCGTGCAGTCCATCAACGAGGAGAAGTGCATCGGCTGTGGACGATGCTTCCGCGTCTGCCCGCGCGGCGTGCTCGAACTCGTCGGCCTCAACGAAGAGGGCGAGCGCATCGCCGTCGATCCCGATGGCGACGAGGAGGAAGAGTACGAGAAGAAGGTGATGACGATCGCCCACGGCGAGCTGTGCATCGGCTGCACCGCGTGCTCGAAGATCTGCCCGAAGAAGTGCTACACGCACGCGGCGGCCAACGCGTGAACCGGGCCGCGGCGTGAACAGCATCGCGATGCAGCGCGCCGACGAGGTGATCGACCTCGTCGCGCTGCTGCTCGAGCACGCCGACCCGGCCGCCGGCACGCGAGAAGAGATCGCCGCGGTGGCCGAGCGCGTGGCCATCGCCTGCCTCGGCGGCAACCACCTCTGGCAGGACCTGCACTTCGCCTCGCGCGCCGAGCTGAGCGCGCTGATGGGCCGCTGGTTCCCGGCGCTGGTGGCGAAGAACCATGCCGACATGAAGTGGAAGAAGTTCCTCTACAAGCAGCTCTGCGAGCGCGAGGAACTCTTCATCTGCAAGGCGCCGAGCTGCGCCGTCTGCATCGACCGGCCGCTCTGCTTCGGGCCCGAAGAGGCCTGATCCCCCCGTTTCGCCGAATCGACGGGAGTCTGATCCAGATCAGAAACTCGCCCTCATACATGCAGCATTCTGCGTGTCCGTTGAATGACGCAGGCATAAAAATGCATTCAGCGCCCATCCACCCAGGAGCGAGCACCCCATGAGCGAGACGACCGACACCCTCATCGAAGTACCTGAATCCGTTCGAGGCGAGAGCTTCGTTGAAGTGAAGTACGACGATTCGATACCGAACAACGTCGACCTGGCCTCCGACAAGCAGCTCCAGCGTGCGCTGGAAAGCTGGCACCCCGGCTACCTGGACTGGTGGAAGGACATGGGCCCGGACGGATTCCAGGACGCCGAGGTCTACCTGCGCACGGCGGTCGGCGTCGACCCGGCCGGCTGGGCCAAGTTCGGCTACGTGAAGATGCCGCAGTACCGCTGGGGCATCCTGCTGGCGCCCAAGGTCGAGGGCCGCACCATTCCCTGCGGCAAGCACAAGGGCGAGCCGGCCTGGCAGGAAGTGCCGGGCGAGTACCGCTCGCTGCTCAAGCGCCTGATCGTGGTGCAGGCCGACACCGAGCCCGCCTCCGTCGAGCAGCAGCGCTACCTGGGCAAGACGGCGCCCTCGCTCTACGACATGCGCAATCTCTTCCAGGTCAACGTCGAGGAAGGCCGCCACCTGTGGGCGATGGTCTACCTGCTGGTCAAGCACTTCGGCAAGGACGGCCGCGAGGAAGCGCAGGCGCTGCTCGAACGCCGCAGCGGCCAGCAGGACAACCCGCGCATCCTCGGCGCCTTCAACGAGCGCACGCCGGACTGGCTGTCGTTTTTCATGTTCACCTACTTCACCGACCGCGACGGCAAGATGCAGCTCGCCGCGCTGGCCGAGAGCGGCTTCGACCCGCTGTCGCGCTCGTGCCGCTTCATGCTGACCGAAGAGGCGCACCACCTCTTCGTCGGCGAGACCGGCGTCGGCCGCACCATCGAGGCCACCTGTGCGGCGATGAACAAGGCCGGCATCACCGACCCGTACGACGTCGAGCGCATCCGCGCGCTCGGCGTGGTCGACCTGCCGCTGCTGCAGCGCAAGGCCAACTTCCACATGTCCGTGACGCGGGACCTGTTCGGCT
Source organism: Variovorax sp. YR752 (assembly GCF_943372545.1). Classification (NCBI taxonomy): domain Bacteria; kingdom Pseudomonadati; phylum Pseudomonadota; class Betaproteobacteria; order Burkholderiales; family Comamonadaceae; genus Variovorax; species Variovorax sp. YR752. Next base: position 8,660 of record NZ_CALRZC010000053.1, read on the forward strand.
CGGAGATCTCCAGCAACGCCGCCGACGCCTTCAACTCGGGCCTGAAGGGCCGCTTCAACGAAGCGCAGCTGACCGACGACCACCAGCTGCAGGACGCCACCTACCCGGTGATGCGCGTGGTCGACGGCCGGCTGGTGATGGAGGATGTGCCGGCGCTGCGCGCCATCAACAGCCGCCTGCTCGACGACTACATCGCCGACTGCCAGGGCGGCATCGATCGCTGGAACAAGGCGATCGAGAAGGCCGGCATCAACTTCCGCTTCACGCAGCCGCACAAGGGCTTCAACCGGCGTATCGGCGAGTTCGGCAAGCAGCGCATCAGCCCGGACGGCCGCCTGCTGAGCGAGGCCGAGTGGGCGGCCTCCAGCGGCCAGTGGCTGCCCAATGCGGCCGACATGGACTTCATCGGCACGCTGATGAAGCCCTGCGTCGAGCCGGGCCAATACGCCAGCTGGATCGCCCCGCCGCGCATGGGCATCAACGGCCAGCCCGGCGAGTACGAGTACGTGAAGATCGACTGAAAGGCGCGGGCCGGCGGCCCGCTTCTTGCTGCATGGCGTTGTGAAGTAGTATTTACAACGCTTTGTCGGGGTGCCGACGCAAGCCCGCAGCAAGGAGTTCCGCCATGCATCGCCCGTCAGTCACCGCGTTCGCCGCCCTGTTCGCCCTGCTGGCCTCGTTCGCCCACGCGGGCGAGGTCCAGCTGGCCGTGGCCGCCAACTTCGCCGGCCCGATCGGCAAGATCGGCGAGGCCTTCACGGCGGCGAGCGGCCACACGCTGAAGGTCTCGAGCGGCGCGACCGGAAAGTTCTACACGCAGATCATCAGCGGCGCGCCCTTCGAGGTGCTGCTCGCCGCCGACGACGAGACGCCGAAGAAGCTGGTGGCCGAAGGCCATGCCGTGGCCGGCAGCGACTTCACCTACGCGCTCGGCAAGCTGGTGCTGTGGAGTGCGCAGCCCGGCTTCGTCGATCCGCAGGGGGCGGTGCTCGCGTCGGACAAGGTGAGGCATGTCGCCATCGCCAACCCCAAGGTGGCGCCCTACGGTGCGGCGGCTGTCGAGGTGATCAAGGCGCGCGGCCTCGCCGATGCGGTCACACCCAAGCTGGTGACGGCCGAGAGCATCGCGCAAGCCTATCAGTTCGCCTTCACCGGCAACGCCGAGGTCGGCTTCGTGGCCTTGTCGCAGGTGGCGGCGCCGGGCAAGCCGGTGGTCGGCTCGTACTGGCTGGTGCCGGCCAACCTGTACGGCGAGATCCGCCAGGACGCGGTGTTGCTCAAGGCGGGCGAGAAGAACCCGGCTGCCGCAGCGCTGCTTGCCTACCTGAAGAGCGAGGCGGCACAGAAGCTCATTCGCGACTTCGGCTACGGCCTTGCCTCGCCATGACACCGGCCGACTGGAGCGCCGTCCGGCTGACCACACAACTGGCGGCCGTGACCACGGTGCTGCTGCTGATCGTCGGCACGCCGATGGCGTGGTGGCTGGCTCGCACGCACTCGCGACTGAAGCCGTTCTGGGCTGCGCTGGTGGCCATGCCGCTGGTGCTGCCGCCGACGGTGATCGGCTTCTACCTGCTGCTGCTGATGGGCCCGCAGGGGCCGGTGGGCCAGTTCACGCAGTGGCTCGGGCTCGGGCGGCTGCCGTTCACCTTCGCCGGGCTGGTGGTGGCCTCGGTGATCTACTCGCTGCCCTTCGTCGTGCAGCCGCTGCAGCAGGCCTTCGAGGCGATTCCGGAGCGCACGCTGGAGGCAGCGGCCACGCTGCGCGCCAGCCCCTGGGATCGCTTCTTCAGCGTCGCCGTGCCGCTGGCACGGCCCGGCTTCGTGACGGCCAGCGTGCTCGGTTTCGCGCACACCGTCGGCGAGTTCGGCGTGGTGCTGATGATCGGCGGCAACATTCCGGACAAGACGCGCGTGCTCTCGGTGGCGATCTACGACCACGTCGAGGCCACGGAGTTTGCCGATGCGCACCGGCTTGCCGCCGGCATGGTGGCGTTCGCGCTGGTGGTGCTGGTCACGCTGTACGTGGTCAACCGCCCGGTGCGCGAGGAGCGGCCCGCATGATTGAGGCGCGACTCTCGCTGCCGCGGCGCGGCTTCATGCTCGACGTGGCGCTGAACCTGCCCGCGCGCGGCGTCACCGCACTGTTCGGGCCGTCGGGCTGCGGCAAGACCACGCTGCTGCGTGCGCTCGCCGGACTGGAGCAGGCGCAGGGGCGGATCGCGCTGGGTGGGGAGGTCTGGCAGGACGACGCGGCGGGCCGCTTCGTGCTCACCCACCAGCGCGCGATCGGCTACGTGATCCAGGAGGCGGCGCTGTTCCCGCATCTGGACGTCCAGCGCAACCTGGCCTATGGCCTCAAGCGCATCGTCCCCGGCGAGCGCCGCATTGCGCTCGACCAGGTGGTGGACCTGCTCGGTATCGGTCACCTGCTCGAGCGCCGGCCCGACACGCTCTCCGGCGGCGAGCGCCAGCGCGTGGCGATCGCGCGGGCCCTGGCCACCAGCCCGAAGCTGCTGCTGATGGACGAGCCGCTGGCCGCGCTCGATGCGAAGCGCAAGGCCGAGGTGCTGCCTTACCTCGACCGGCTGCACGCGGAGCTCGGCATCCCGATGATCTACGTGAGCCACTCGATCGACGAGGTGGCGCGCCTGGCCGACCACCTGGTGCTGATGGACGCCGGCCGCGTGCTCGCCGACGGGCCGCTGCCCGACATGCTGGCGCGGCTCGACCTGCCGGTGGCCTTCGGCGACGACGCCGGCGTGGTGCTCGACGCCGTGGTCGGCGAGCGTGATCCGCAATGGCAGCTCGCCCGGCTCGATGTCGACGGCGAGGCCTGCCGGCTGTGGTCGCGTGATGCGGGCCTGCCGGTGGGCCGGCGCGTGCGCCTGCGCGTGCTGGCGCGCGACGTCAGCCTGACGCGCACGCCGCAGACCGGCACCAGCATTGGCAACCAGTTGCGCGGCACCATCGAGGCGATTGCCGATGACGAGCACCCGGCGCTCGCGCTGGTGCGCGTGCGCGTCGGCACGGCGCCGGTGGTGGCGCGGCTGACGCGCCGCTCGGCGCATGCGCTCGAGCTGGCGGTCGGCATGCCGGTGTGGGCGCAGGTGAAGACCGTGGCGTTGATGGAATGAGCGCCGCACGGCCGTTCCGAAGGCGCTCGCGCCCCCTCGGGGGGCCGACCCGCAGGGTCTTGGGGGCGACATCGCGATGAGCGGCAATCTCCTCAGCGCCGATCTCAAGCTCGCCGGCCGGCTCGACGCGCGCTTCTTCGCGCTGCTCGAGGCGCTGGACGCCACCGGCTCGATCAACAAGGCCGCGCGCACCGCGGGCCTCAGCTACAAGGGCGCCTGGCTGCTGCTCGAGACCGCCTGCAACCTCGCCAACGAGCCGCTGCTCGAGACCGTCACCGGCGGCGCCGGTGGTGGCGGCACGCAACTCACCGTCGCCGCGCGCGGCCTGCTCGGCGCCTGGCGCACGTTGCAGGACGAGCACCGCGAGTTCCTGCGCGCCCAGGAGGCGCGCCTTGCCCAACTGCCGGCCTTGAGCGGCCTGCTTCGGAGAATGGCCATGAAGACCACTGCACGCAACCAGTTCGCCGGCACCGTCAAGGCGATCGAGCTCGGGCCGGTCTCGGCCACCGTGACGATCTCGCTGAAGAGTGGCGATCAGATCACCGCGACGATGACTTCGGCCGCCGCGCAGCGCCTCAAGCTGAAGAAGGGCAAGGAGGCGCTGGCACTGATCAAGGCCTCGGCGGTGGTGCTGGTGACCGACTTCGCCGGCTGGCAGCTCTCGGCGCGCAACCAGCTCGCCGGCACCGTCTCGCGCATCGAGCGCGGCGCCGTGTCGTCGCTGGTGATCCTCACGCTGCCCGGCGGCGCCACGATGACGGCCAGCGTCACCAACGAAGGCGTGGAGGCGCTGGACCTGAAGGTCGGGGCACCGGCGACGGCGGTGTTCAAGGCGTACTCGGTGATGGTCGCTGCGCAACCCTGAGCGCAGCGCGTCGCACTCCCGACAAAGGCGACAAGCGTCGCTTTCCGACGCGGGGCGTCGGGCCGGCACGCGAGCGCGACAACGCAGCAAGTGACTGATCCACCGGGCTTTTTCGCCCCGGCGACGGACTGGCACGCTCCGTGCGAAAGAGCCCGCCAGACGCACCCGCTGGAGCGAGCCCCATGGACCTGCCGACCACCAAGCCGATCTACCTGGACTACGCCGCCACCACGCCGGTCGATCCGCGCGTCGTGCAGCAGATGCTGCCCTTCCTCTACGAGCAGTTCGGCAACCCGGCCTCGCGCAGCCATGCCTACGGCTGGGCCGCGGAAGAGGCGGTGGAGATCGCCCGCGAACACGTCGCCGCGCTGATCGGCGCCGACCCGCGCGAGATCGTCTGGACGAGCGGCGCCACCGAGTCGAACAACCTCGCCATCAAGGGCGCGGCGATGTTCCACAAGGGCAAGGGCCGCCATCTGATCACGCTGAAGACCGAGCACAAGGCCGTGCTCGACACCATGCGTGAACTCGAGCGCGAGGGCTTCGAGGTCACGTACCTCGACGTGATGGGCAACGGCCTGGTCGACCTCGACGTGCTGACGGCTGCGTTGCGGCCCGACACCATCCTGGTCTCGGTGATGTACGTGAACAACGAGATCGGCGTGATCCAGGACATCCCGGCGATCGGCGCGCTGTGCCGCGCGCGCGGCATCCTCTTGCACGTCGACGCGGCGCAGGCCAGCGGCAAGCTGGCGATCGACCTGGCGAGCCTGCCGGTCGACCTGATGAGCCTGTCGGCGCACAAGACCTACGGGCCCAAGGGCATCGGCGCGCTGTACGTTCGGCGCAAGCCGCGTGTGCGCATCGAGGCGCAGATCCACGGCGGCGGCCACGAGCGCGGCATGCGCTCGGGCACGCTGCCGACGCACCAGATCGTCGGCATGGGCGAGGCCTACCGGCTGGCGCGCGAGGCGATGGGCAGCGAGAACGAGCGCATCCGCGCCCTGCGCGACCGCCTTCTCGCTGCTCTGCAGTCCATCCCCGAGGTGCGCATCAACGGCGACCTGGAGCGGCGCGTGCCGCACAACCTGAACATCAGTTTCCAGTTCGTCGAGGGCGAGTCGCTGCTGATGGGCATGAAGGGCATCGCGGTGTCCTCCGGCTCGGCCTGCACCTCGGCCAGCCTGGAGCCGAGCTACGTGCTGCGTGCGCTCGGCCTGTCGGACGAGATCGCGCACAGCTCGATCCGCTTCTCGGTCGGCCGCTTCACCACCGAGGCGGAGATCGACCGCGCCGTCGAGCAGGTCAAGGGCACGGTCGAGCGGCTGCGTTCGCTCAGCCCGCTGTGGGACATGCACCAGGCTGGCATCGATATCGGATCGATCCAGTGGGCCGAACACTGACCAGCAAGGGAGCGACACCATGGCATACAGCGACAAGGTCATCGACCACTACGAGAACCCGCGCAACGTCGGCGGCTTCGATGCTGGCGACAGCGTCGGCACCGGCATGGTCGGCGCACCGGCCTGCGGCGACGTGATGAAGCTGCAGATCAAGGTCAACCCGGCCACCGGCGTGATCGAGGACGCGAAGTTCAAGACCTACGGCTGCGGTTCGGCGATCGCCTCCAGCTCGCTGGTCACCGAGTGGGTCAAGGGCAAGACGCTGGACCAGGCGCTGGCGATCAAGAACACCGCGATTGCCGAGGAGCTGGCGCTGCCGCCGGTGAAGATCCACTGCTCCATCCTCGCAGAGGACGCGATCAAGGCCGCGGTGTCGGACTACCGCACGCGCCACGACGCCGTCCTCGAGCAAGCCGCCTGCGCGCCGGCTGCGAAGGCCACCTGAAGCTTCAACCCCAAGGAGATCCGAATGTCCGCCTGCCAATCCCAGCCCGGTGCCGGCTCGTCCTGCGCCACCGCCAACCCGATGGCCGCCAGCGGCTTCGTGCCGCTGGTGCTGCCCGAAGGCGCCTCGCCGCTGAACATCAGCGACAGCGTGGTCGGCAAGGTCGCCGAGATGCTCGCCGAAGAGGGTGACCCGGCGCTGCAGCTGCGCATCTTCGTCACCGGCGGCGGCTGCTCCGGCTTCCAGTACGGCTTCGCCTTCGACGACGAGAAGAAGGAAGACGACGTCCGCGTCGAGCGCGGGGCGATCACCGTGGTGGTCGATGCGATGAGCCTGCAATACCTGATGGGCGCCGAGATCGACTACGAAGACAACCTGGAAGGCGCTCGCTTCGTGATCCGCAATCCGAACGCCTCCAGCACCTGTGGGTGCGGCAGTTCGTTCTCGGTCTGAAGGAGGCTGCCATGTCGCTGTCCGTGACACCGAAGGCGGCCAACCAGATCCGCAAGGCCATGGCCAAACGTGGCGGCGGTGTGGGCCTGCGCGTGGCCATCAAGACCAGTGGCTGCTCGGGCTACGCCTATGCGCTGGAGTTTGCCGACGAAGCGACACCCGAGGATCTCAGCTTCGAGAGCGAAGGCGTGCAGCTGCTCGTCGACGCCAAGAGCCTGGCGATGATCGACGGCACGCAGCTCGACTGGGTGCGCGAGGGCCTCAACGAAGGGTTCAAGTTCAACAACCCGAACGCCAGCGCCACCTGCGGCTGCGGCGAATCGTTCGCGGTGTAGCCACCATGGCGCTGCTGCAGATCGCCGAACCCGGCCGCGCCGCAGCGCCGCACCAGCATCGGCTGGCGGTGGGCATCGACCTGGGCACCACCAACTCGCTGGTCGCCACGGTGCGCAGCGCCGTGCCCACGGTGCTGGCCGACGAGCACGGCCGGCGGCTGCTGCCCTCGGTCGTGCACTACGGCGAAGAAGACGCCGTGCGTGTCGGCGACGAGGCCTGCGAGCGAGCCGCCGAGGACCCGGCCAACACGATCGCCTCGGCCAAGCGACTGATCGGTCGATCGCTGGCCGACGTCAACGCCGAGGGCTTCCCGTACGCCGTGGTGGCCATGTCCGACAGCGCCGTCGGTGTGCGCACGCGGCATGGCCTGAAGAGCCCGGTGGATGTCGGCGCGGAGGTGCTGCGCGCCTTGCGCGAGCGTGCCGAGAGCGCACTCGGCGGCGCGCTGGTCGGCGCGGTGATCACCGTGCCAGCCTACTTCGACGACGCACAGCGCCAGGCGACCAAGGATGCGGCGGCGAAGGCCGGCCTGACCGTGCTGCGCCTGCTCAACGAACCGACGGCGGCCGCGGTGGCCTACGGCCTCGACCACGCCGAGGAAGGCATCTACGTCGTCTACGACCTCGGCGGCGGCACCTTCGACGTCTCGATCCTGCGCCTGATGCGCGGTGTGTTCGAGGTCATCGCGACCAGCGGCGACGCGCAGCTCGGCGGGGACGACTTCGACCACCGCCTGGCCGCCTGGTTTGCTACCGCCACCGGCGGTGGCTGGGGGGCGCTTGAGATCGGCGCGCTGCATGCCGCTGCGCGTGCGGCCAAGGAGGCGCTGACCGACAGGCTCGAGGTGAGCATGCAATGCCGCCGCGCCGACGGCACGCTCGAGTCGCAGACGGTCGACCGAGCGCTGTTCGACGACCTGACGCAGGACCTCATCGAGCGCACGCTAGCCCCCGTCAGGCGCGCGCTGCGCGACGCCAAGCTCAAGCCCGCCGAGGTCAACGGCGTGGTGCTGGTCGGCGGCTCGACACGCATGCTGCAGGTGCGCGCCGCGGTGAAGCGCCTGTTCGGCCACGAGCCCTTCACCGGCATCGACCCCGACCAGGCCGTGGCGCTGGGCGCGGCGATCCAGGCCGACCAGCTGGCCGGCAACCGCGCCGGCGGCGACCAGCTGCTGCTGCTCGACGTCAGCCCGCTGTCGCTCGGATTGGAGACCATGGGCGGGCTGGTCGAGAAGATCATCCCGCGCAACAGCGGCATCCCGACGGCGCGCGCGCAGGAGTTCACCACCTTCAAGGACGGCCAGACCGCGATGGCGCTGCACGTGGTGCAGGGCGAGCGCGAGCTGGTGAGCGAATGCCGCTCGCTGGCGCGCTTCACGCTGCGAGGCATCCCGCCGATGGTGGCCGGCGCGGCGCGCATCCGCGTGACTTTCCAGATCGATGCCGACGGCTTGCTGTCGGTCAGCGCGCTCGAGCAGGCCAGCGGCATGCACGCGCAGGTGGAGGTCAAGCCGAGCTACGGCCTGGCGCAGGACGCGGTGGCGAGCATGCTGATGGATGCGATCGGCAGCGCCGAGGCCGATGCGGCGGCGCGAATGCTGCGCGAGGCCGAGGTCGACGCACGCCGCCTGCTCGATGCCACCGAGGCCGCGCTGCGCGAGGACGGTGACCAGTTGCTGCAGCCGCGCGAACAGTTCGTGATCCTCGGTGCGATGCAGGCGGTGGCCGATCTGCTCGAACAGTGCGCCGAAGGCGAAGGCAGCTCGCTCGCCGAGCACAAGAGCTTGCGCGTGGCGCTGCGCGATGCGACCGAGGCGCTGAACCGCGCCACCACGCCGTTCGCCGGCAAGCGCATGGACGCGCGCGTGCGCCAGGCCCTCTCCGGCCAGCGCATCGATCAGCTCGCCGCATGAGCGACACGCCGGTCAAGGCGACAACACATGTGCGCGTCATGCCGCATGCGGAGCTGTGCCCCGAAGGTCTGACCTTCGAGGCGCGGCAAGGCCGCAAGCTGGTCGACGAACTGCTCGCCCACGGCATCGCCATCGAACACGCCTGCGAGAAGGTCTGCGCCTGCGCGACCTGCCATGTGCACCTGCGTAGCGGCGCTGAGTTCGTGGCGCCCCCCGACGAGGAAGAGGAAGACCAGCTCGACGATGCCTGGGGCCTCGACGCGCAGTCGCGCCTGTCGTGCTGCGTGCGCGTGAAGGGCGCCGAGCTGGTCATCGAGCTGCCGAAGTTCTCGCGCAACCACGCGCGCGAGAAGTAGCCAAGCGCGGCCGAGGCCACGTCGGCCTGTCGGCATTCCGACAAAGACCACAGCCGCCCCGCGGCCCCGTTCGAGGCGAAAAAGTCCATGCAGATCAAGCACTTGGCCTTCGCGTGTGGCGTGGCACAGCGCTTGCGATGAACCGCTCGTCAAAGCCTGGAGGCGACATGACTTCCCGAACCGACGGCACCGCACTGCTGACCATCAACGACACCACCTTGCGTGATGGCGAGCAGACCGCGGGCGTGGCCTTCACCGACGACGAGAAGCTCGCCATCGCAGCGGCGCTCGACGCGGCCGGCGTGCCGGAGATGGAAGTCGGCATCCCGGCGATGGGCGGGCACGAAGTCGAGCTGATCCGCGAGATCACCGCGGCGACCAGGCGTGCGGCCACCATGGTCTGGGCGCGCATGGTCGACAGCGACCTCGCCAGCGCGCTGCGCTGCGGCGCCGACATCGTGCACCTGTCGATCAGCGTGTCGGACGTCCAGATCGAACGCAAGCTCGGCCGTGACCGCGACTGGGTTCTCGCCACCCTCCGCCGCTTCGTCGACCGTGCGGCCGATGCCGGCGCGACGGTCAGCGTTGGCTTCGAGGATGCCTCGCGCGCCGACGGCGACTTCCTCGTCCGCGCGGCGCAGCTCGCGCAGCAGCATGGCGCGGTGCGCGTGCGCTATGCCGACACGCTCGGCCTGCTCGAGCCTTTCAGCACGCACGAGCGCATCGGCCGCCTGCGCCGCGAGATCGACATCGGCATCGAGATGCATGCCCACAACGACCTCGGCCTGGCCACCGCGAACACGCTGGCCGCCGTGCTGGCCGGCGCCACGCACGCCAGCACCACCGTCAACGGCCTGGGCGAACGTGCCGGCAACGCGGCGCTCGAAGAGGTGGTGATGGCCGCGCGGCATCTCTACGCGGTGGACTGCGGTGTCGACACGACGAAGCTGCCGCGCATCTCGCAGCTCGTCGCGCAGGCGTCGGGCCGGCCGGTGGCGGCGGGCAAGAGCATCGTCGGCGCGGCGGTGTTCACGCATGAATCGGGCATCCACGTCGACGGCCTGCTCAAGGACCGCGGCAACTACGAAGCCTTCCAGCCCGAGGAGCTGGGCCGCCAGCACGCGCTGGTGCTCGGCAAGCACTCGGGCTCGCACGGCGTGCGCGACGCCTACGCGCGGCTGGGCATGCAGCTGAGCGCGCAGCAGGCGCATGCGCTGCTCGACTGCATCCGCTCCCACGTGGCCGCCACCAAGCGTGCCCCCACCGACGCGGAGCTGCTCCGCTTCTACTTCGACGAGGAATCCGCATGGACAGCCTGACCGACCGACTCAAGGCGCTGTCGAGCGCCGAGGACTTCTTTGGATTCTTCGCCGTGCCCTTCGACGAGCGCATCGTGCAGGTCAACCGCCTGCACATCCTCAAGCGCTTCTACCAGTACCTGCACAAGAGTGAAGGGCTGGCCGGCCTGGGCGAGGTGGAGATGTTCAAGCGCTACCGCGAGCTGCTCACGCGCGCTTACGAGGACTTCGTCAGCTCCACGCCGGCGCGCGAGAAAGTCTTCAAGGTGTTCCAGGACACCGACGGCACGCAGCACGTGCAGCTCGCCTCGCTGCGCGACAGCCTGGCCGATCGGCGCGTGCAGCGCGCGGCCTGACCCGGGAGACCGACATGCACATCGTCGTCTGCATCAAGCAGGTGCCCGACTCGGCGCAGATCCGCGTCCACCCGGTCACCAACACCATCATGCGGCAGGGCGTGCCGGCGATCGTCAACCCGTACGACCTGTTCGCGCTGGAGGAGGCGCTGCGCCTGAAGGACCAGTTCGGCGGCCGCGTCACCATGCTGTGCATGGGCCCGCCGCAGGCCGAAGAGGCACTGCGCAAGTGCATCAGCTTCGGCGCGACCGACGCGGTGCTGGTCACCGACCGCGCCTTCGCCGGCGCCGACACGCTGGCCACCAGCTACGCGCTGGCCGCGGCGATCCGCCGCATCGGCCAGGAACAGGCGGTGGACCTGGTGTTCACCGGCAAGCAGACCATCGACGGCGACACCGCGCAGGTCGGCCCCGGCATCGCCAAGCGGCTCGGCCTGAACCTGCTGACCTACGTGAGCAAGATCGTCGAGGTCGACCTCGATGCGCGCCGGCTCAAGGTGGAGCGCCGCGCCGAAGGCGGCGTGCAGCTGCTCGACACCACGCTGCCCTCGCTGATCACCATGCTCGAGGGCACCAACCAGATGCGCTTCGCGACCATGGACGACATGCTGCGCGCCGGCCGCTTCGCGGTGCGCAAGTGGAACAAGGACGACGCCGGCATCGAGGACCTGACGAAGATCGGCCTGAAGGGCTCGCCGACCATCGTCAGCAAGGTGTTCGGCCCGACGCCGCGCACCGACAAGGCCGACATGCAGGTGGTGGCCGACAGCAGCGTGCAGGACGTGACGCTGAACCTGCTGCAGAAGATCTTCACCACGCATCCGCAGATCGAGGCGGAGCTGGTGGAGCGGCTGTCCGCCTGAAGGAGCACGCACCATGAGCGAAGCCACCAAACCCGCTGCACCGAAAGCTGCCGGCCGCGCCGGACGCAACACCGAGCTGCCCGAGCACCTGAAGGCCTACAAGCACGTCTGGGTCTTCGTCGAGCACGATCGCGGCCACGTCAACCCGGTGAGCTGGGAACTGATGGGCGAGGCGCGCAAGCTGGCCGACAAGCTGCAGGTGCAGGTGGCCGGGGTGATCCTCGGAGGCCCCGACGAGCCGCTCGACGCCTACGCCAAGGAAGCCTATGCCTACGGCGCCGACCGCTGCTACGTGATGCGCGACCCGGTGCTCAAGGGCTACCGCAACGAGCCCTTCACCAAGGGCCTCACCGACCTCGTCAACACCCACCAGCCGGAGATCATGCTGCTGGGCGCCACCGCGATGGGCCGCGATCTCGCCGGCTCGGTCGCCACCACGCTGGGCACCGGGCTGACCGCCGACTGCACCGAGCTGAACATCGACGGCCGCGCGCTGGCGGCGACACGGCCGACCTTCGGCGGCTCGCTGCTGTGCACGATCATGACGCTGGCCTACCGGCCGCAGATGGCCACCGTGCGGCCGCGGGTGATGCAGATGCCGCGGCGCGACGAGAGCCGCACTGGTGATGTCGTCGAGATGCCGCTGGGCATGGTCGAGACTGACGTGGTCACCAAGCTGCTCGAGTTCATCCCGGACGCCACCCGCAGCACGGTCAACCTGGCCTATGCCGACATCATCGTCACCGGCGGCAAGGGCCTGAAGAACGCCGACAACTTCAAGCTGGTCTGGGAGCTGGCGCGTGTGCTCGGCGCCGAGGTCGGCGCCACCCGCGCGGTGACGCAGGCCGGCTGGTGCGAAGCCGAGCGGCAGGTCGGCCAGACCGGCAAGACGGTGCGGCCGAAGCTGTACATCGCCGCCGGTGTGTCGGGTGCGATCCAGCACCGTGTCGGCATGGAGAGCTCGGACGTGATCGTCGCGATCAACACCGATCCGAACGCGCCGATCTTCGACTTCGCGCACCACGGCATCGTCGGCAGCGCGATGCAGGTGCTGCCGGTGCTCACACAGACGTTCCGCACGCACCTCGACAAGCGCATCCGCAAGGTCGCCTGAAAGGAGACTCAGCATGGCCAAGGAAAAGTTCGATGCGATCGTGGTCGGCGCGGGCCCTTCGGGGAACACTGCTGCCTACACGATGGCCAAGGCAGGGCTCAAGGTGCTGCAGATCGAGCGCGGCGAGTACCCGGGCAGCAAGAACGTGCAGGGCGCCATCCTCTACGCCGACGCGCTGGAGAAGGTCATCCCCGACTTCCGCGACGATGCGCCGCTGGAGCGCCATGTCATCGAGCAGCGCATCTGGGTGCTCGACGACAACAGCTTCGTCGGCACGCACTACCGCAGCGACGACTACAACAAGCCGCCCTACAACCGCTACACCATCATCCGCGCGCAGTTCGACAAGTGGTTCAGCTCGAAGGTCCGCGAGGCCGGCGCACTGCTGATCTGCGAGACCACGGTGGAAGAACTGCTGATGGACGGCGAGCGCTGCATCGGCGTGCGCTGCGACCGCCAGGGCGGCGAGGTCTACGCGGACGTGGTGATCCTCGCCGACGGCGTCAACAGCACGCTGGCGCGCAAGGCCGGCTTCCACGGCGAGCTGAAGGCCGGCAACGTGGCGCTGGCGGTGAAGGAGATCCTCTTCATGCCGGAGGAGGTGATCCAGCAGCGCTTCAACATCAAGGATGAGGAGGGCGTGGTCATCGAGATGATGGGCACGGTCACCGAGGGCATGGTGGGCACCGGCTTCCTGTACACCAACAAGGATTCGCTGACCATCGGCGTGGGCTGCATGCTCAGCGACTTCAAGGCCAACCCGCAGAAGACCACGCCCTACGCGTTGCTCGAGAAGCTGAAGAAGCACCCGAGCATCGCGCCGCTGATCGAGGGCGGCGAGATGAAGGAGTACTGCGCGCACCTGATCCCCGAGGGAGGCTTCCACGCCGTGCCCAAAGTGTTCGGCGAGGGCTGGATGATCGTTGGCGACTCCGGCGGCTTTGTCAACGCGGCGCACCGCGAGGGCAGCAACCTGGCGATGACCACCGGCCGCCTGGCCGCCGAGACGGTGATCGCCGCCAAGGCGGCCGGTCGGCCGATGACGGCGAAGACGCTGAAGGCCTACAAGGAAAGCCTCGACGACAGCTTCGTGATGAAGGACCTGCACAAGTACCGCGAGCTGCCGCAGGTGCTGCACGCGAGCCCGCAGTTCTTCACCACCTACCCGGAACTGGTCAGCCGCGCCGCCAGGACCTTCTTCACCGTCGACGGTGTCGACAAGAAGACCAAGCAGCGCGAGATCCTCGGCAGCTTCAGGTCGGCGCGCCGCTGGCGTGGTCTCGTGAGCGATGCGTTCAATCTGTGGAGGGCCTTCCGATGATCGCTGTCAACGTGGAGGAGAAACTCTTCCAGAACCGCTACAAGGTCGACCATGGCCGGCCGCACATCCGGATCCTGGATGCGGACATCTGCAAGAACACCTGCGAATCGCAGGCCTGCACCTACATCTGCCCGGCCTCCTGCTACAAGGCCGAGGGCAACCGCTCGGTGACGCTGATCACCGATGGCTGCCTCGAGTGCGGCAGCTGTCGCGTGATCTGCACCGAGCACACCAACGTGGCCTGGGAGTACCCGCGTGGCGGCCACGGCATCCTGTTCAAGTTCGGATGAACAGCGTCGAGTTCTTCCTCGCCCACGCCGTGCAGCTCGAGCGCGAGGCGGCACGCCGCTACGAGGAGCTGGCCGCAGCCATGGGCACCGAGGGCAACCGCGAGCTGGGCGTGTTCTTCACGCGCATGGCGCACTACTCGCGCCTGCACCTGGCCGACGCGATGGCGCGCGGCGGCTTCCGCACGCTGACGCCGCTGGCGCCGCACGAATACGAGTGGCCGGAAGGCACCTCGCCGGAGACGGCCGACTGGGCCGGCGTCGACGCCCAGATGGGCGCGCGCGAGGCGCTGCAGCTCGCGCTCGAGGGCGAGCGCCGCGGCCATGCCTACTACGCCGGCATCGCGGCGACCAGCACCGACGCCGAACTGCGCGGCATCGCCGCCCAGTTCGCCGACGAGGAGGCCGAGCACGTCGCCGAGCTCGAAAGGCTGCTCGCCGCCTGCGCTGTTTGACCTGCGTCAAACGCAGACCCCTCGTCACGATTTCCCCCGCGCGCCGGCCCGCTTCCGGCTTGCTTCTTGCACGCTTCACGGCACCCACGGCGGCAGGCTCCAAGGAGGTGCGTGATGTTGAGTCGAACGAGCCACGATCAGCGCTCCCACATGGAGCTGATCACCGTCTACGAGATCTGCCGCATCCTGACGGCCTCGCTCGACATCGACCGAAGCTTCCGCGCCGCGCTGAACGTGCTGGCTGCGCACATGGAGCTGCCGCGCGCGATGATCGTGCTCAACGATGCCGACGCCGACCTGCTGCAGGTGCACAGCTCGGTCGGGCTGTCGCGCGAGCAGGAGCAGCGCGGCCGCTGGCAGCCGGGCGAGGGCGTCATCGGCCACGTCACCGCCTCGGGCATGCCGGTGGTCGTGCCCGACGTCGCGCAGGCCAGCGAGTTCATCGACCGCACCGGTGCCTTCAGCGCGCAGGACGACCAGATGATGGCCTTCGTCGTCGTGCCGCTGAAGACCGACAAGGCGGTGCTCGGCGCGCTGGCCGCGCAGCGCGAGGTGCGCGGCGGCGCGCGCCTGTCGGACGACCAGCGGGTGCTGACCATGGTCGCCTCGCTGCTCGCCCAGGCGGCGCAGCTGCACGATGCGGTGCGCGACGAGCACCAGCGCCTGCAGCTCGAGGCGACGCGGCTGCAGAAGGCGCTCAAGCGCGAGCCGCGCGGGCGTTATGCGCTGGACAACGTGGTCGGCGATTCGCGGCCGATGCAGCAGGTGTTCGTCGAGGTGCACCAGGCCGCACCCTCGCGTGCCACCGTGCTGCTGCGCGGCGAGAGCGGCACCGGCAAGGAGGCGATCGCGCGGGCCATCCACTTCCTCAGCCCGCGCAAGGACGCGCCCTTCATCAAGGTCAACTGCGCCGCGCTGACCGAAAGCCTGCTCGAGAGCGAGCTGTTCGGCCACGAGAAGGGCGCCTTCACCGGCGCCGCCGGCGAGCGCAAGGGCCGCTTCGAGCTGGCGCATGGCGGCACGCTGTTCCTCGACGAGATCGGCGATGTGTCGCCCGCCTTCCAGGCCAAGCTGCTGCGCGTGCTGCAGGAGCGCGAGTTCGAGCGCGTCGGTGGCAGCAAGGCGGTGAAGGTCGACGTGCGGCTGATCTGCGCCACCAACCGCGACCTCGAGAAGATGGTGCAGCGCGGCGAGTACCGCGCCGACCTGTACTACCGCATCAACGTGGTGTCGATCTTCCTGCCGCCGCTGCGCGAGCGGCGTGCCGACATCCCGCCGCTGGTGGCGCACTTCCTCGACCGCTACAACAAGGAGAACCGGCGCTCGCTGAAGGTCTCGCCCGAGGCGATGAAGGTGCTGACCAGCTGCTACTGGCCGGGCAACGTGCGCGAGCTGGAGAACTGCATCGAGCGCACCGCCACGATGGTGCAGGGCGACACCATCCAGGACCTGGCCTTCCCCTGCAAGCAGAACCGCTGCCTGACGCAGACGCTGCACTTCCTCGACAAGGCCGATGCGGTGGCGGCGGTGGCCTCGCTGCCGGTGGCGAGGCCGCAGCCCGCGACGTCGCGGCCCGAAGCTGGCGAGGCGGACGAGCACGACGAGGTCACCCGCATCGGCCCGACGCAGCGCCTGCCGGCCACGCCGGTGGCCGCCAGCGTCGGCAGTGAGCCGCCCGAGGGTGAGCGCGAGCGGCTGATCTGGGCGATGGAGCAGTGCGGCTGGGTGCAGGCCAAGGCGGCACGGCTGCTGCGCGTCACGCCGAGGCAGCTCGGCTACGCGCTGCAGAAGAACCGCATCGAGGTGCGCAAGTTCTAGGCGCCGGGGGCGCGCAGGCGGTTGGCCCCCGGACGGGCCGGTCTTCGGTATCGTGCGGGTCGTGCAGCCGCAGACCTTCGCTCCGACCAAGATCCAGCCGCCGCTGGTTCGCACCAATCTGGTCGCCAGGCCGGAACTGATCCAGCGACTGCGCGCGGCGCTGACGCAGGCCCGGCTGACCCTGCTGTGCGCGCCGGCCGGCTTCGGCAAGACGGTGGCGCTGACGCAGGCCGTGCGCTCGTTCGAGCCCGGCGCGGCGCGCGTGGCCTGGCTCAGCGCCGACGAGGACGATGACCTGCACCGCTTTCTCGCCTGCCTGTGCGCCGCGCTCGACCCCTTCGACCTGCCCTGGCGGCTGGCACCCGAGTCCTTGCTGGCGTCGCTCCATGAGGGCAGTGAGCGGCGCGCCCAGGCGGTCGCCGAGCTGGTGGCGGCGTTGGCCTCGGCCGACGTCGAGCGCGGGCTGCTGGTGGTCGACGATCTGCACCGCATCGAGGACCCGGGCGTGTTCGAGTTGCTCGAGGCGCTGGTGGCGCGGCTGCCGCCGGCCTGGTCGATGGCGATCGGCACGCGCGTCGAACCGTCCATGCCCCTGCTGCGCTGGCGTGCCGCCGGCGAACTCGCCGAATTCCGCCAGGACGACCTGCGGTTCTCCGCCGACGACGTCCAGGCGCTGGTCAGCGGCGCGGCGCGGCCGGTCGCCTGGTCGGCCGAGGCGCTGCTGCAGCGCACCGCCGGCTGGCCGGCCGGGCTGCGCCTGAGCCTGAACAGTGCCGGCGGCCCGGGCACCGAGCGCGCCGGCGCGGCGCTCACGCAGCGCCACCTGTTCGACTACCTGGCCAGCGAGGTGCTCGACGACGTGCCCTCGGGCCTGCGCGACTTCCTGCTGCGCTGTTCGGTGCTGCCCGAGCTCACCGCCGCACGCTGCGAGGCGGTCAGCGGCGACTCGCGGGCGGCGCGCTGGCTGGAGGAGATCGAACGCCGCGGCCTGTTCGCCACCGTGCTCGACGGCGACGAGCCGACGCTGCGCCTGCACGACCTGTTCCGCGACTTCCTCGAGGACCGGCTGCGCCGCGCCCACCCCGAGGAATGGAACGGCCTGCTGGTGCGCGCCGCGGCGCAGGAGGGCGACGTGATGCGCCGCGTCAACCTGCTGGTGCGCGCTGCCGCCTGGGCCGAGGCCGAGGCGGCTTTGGTCTCCGCCGTGCCGGCACTGCTGCTGGCCGGCGGGCACGCCACGGTGATCCGGCTGGTCGAGCAGTTCCCCGCCGAGCAGCGCGAGCGTTCGCCGCGGCTGGCCTTCGCGCGTGGGATGTGCGCCTGGCCGCGCTTCGAATGGGTCACCATGCAGCGTTCGATGGAGCGCGCGGCGCGCGGCTTCGAAGCGGCCGGCCACGCGGCGCTGGCCCGCCAGGCGAGCGTGCTCGAGACGGTGGGCCTGATCGCCATCGGCCGCATCGCCGAGGCGGCGCAGCGGCTCGACGCCGTGCGGGCACAGCCGCTGGACCGCGACACCGAGACCCTGTCCGAGCTGATGATGTACTGGCGCACCGGCGCCACCGGCCCCGCACTCGGCCCGGCGCGGCACCTGGAGCGCATGACCGACCTGCTCGAGGGCCGCGGCACGGCCGAGGCCGGCCTGGCGCCGGCGACGCAGTGGTACCGCAGCGCGCCGCATTTCATGTTCGTCGGCCGTGCCGGTGTGCGCGCGCCGATGGAGCGCTTCGTGCGCGCTGCGCTGCAGGTGGCCGGCGAGCACCACGCGCCGCTGCGCGCGGCGGCCAACGCGCTGCAGGCCTGGCTGCTGTTGTGGCAGGGCCGCGCGGACGCGGCGCACCGGCTGATGACCGAGGTGCGCGACGACGAGCGCTGGCTCGGCCAGCCGCGCAGCCTGCGCATCCCCATCCTCGGCTTCTTCGCCGCCTGGCACTCGCTGCGCGGTGAGGCCGAGGCAGTGCGCGCAGCGACGCAGGCGATGATCGACGACGTCGACACCGACCCGGAGCGGCGCGCCAGCTGGCGTGGCGTCTACCTCTACAACCTCGGGCGGCTGAGCGCGGCGATCGGCGACGACGCCGGCCTGCAGCATGCGCTCGACCAGCTCGCCGCGACGCCGTCGAGCGGCGAGTGGCCGTACATGCGCGGTGCGCGGCTGGCGATCCAGGGGCTGGCGGCGCTGCGCGGCGGCCGGCTCGACGAGGCGCGCGAGCGACTGGAGTCGGCCATCGTCGATTCGGCGGAAGTCGACACGCTGTCACTCGACACCACCGCACGCATGGCGCTGGCCCTCGTGCATGCGCGCCGCGGCGATGCGCAGGCGGCGTGGGCGGTGCTCGGCCCGGTGCTCCGCCACGCGCGCGAAGCCGGCGAGCCGGTGGGCGTGCTGGTCACCGGCCGGGCCGCGTGCACCGAGATGGCGGCGCTGCCGGCGCCTGCCGAGTTCGCCGCCGAGCGGGCCTGGCTGGCCGGGCTGCTGGCGCATCGGGCCGAGCCTGCGCCCGAGGCTGCCGTCGTCACGCAGGAGGCCGCGGCCGGGCGCGCCGGCGAGATCGCGCTGACCGACCGCGAGCAGGAGGTGCTGGCATGCATCGCCGCCGGCGACAGCAACAAGCTGATCGCGCGGGCGCTCGACCTCAGCCCGCACACCGTCAAGCGCCATGTCGCCAACATTCTCGCCAAGCTCGCGCTCGACTCGCGCGGCCAGGCGGCGGCGTGGCATCGTGAGCGCTTTGCGCCCGACCGCCGCTGACGCCATGAACTCCTGCCGCCACGATCTGGTTCGCCTCGTCGAACGCCTCGACGAGCTCGGTGCGCTGCCGCGTGTGGCCGCGCTGCACCTGCCGCAGCCGGCGGCGGACGGTACGCGCGACGGCGAGTTCTGCGCGGTGGAGCTGGAGGACGGCTCGCTGGGCCTGAGCTTCGTGCTGCTCGGCGACACGCTGGCGCGGCTGCGCGGCGGCGACGCCGCGGCGCTGGCCGGCAGCTCCTCGCTGGCGCTGGCGCGGTGTTATGAAGAGACCGATGGCGCGCAGCGCGCGCTCGGTTTCGCCGCCGTCAACGCGCTGACGCGCCACCTATTCGCCCGTGCCGGCTACGCGCCGCCGCCGGCGCGGGGTTCGATCGGCGATCTCGACCTGGTGCCGGGAGACCATGTCGGCATGGTCGGCCTGTTCCCGCCGCTGGTGAAGCAGGTGCTGGCCACGGGGGCGGCGCTGACGGTGCTGGAGTTGCGCGCCGACCTGGCCGGCGCGCGCGAGGGCTGGTGCGTGACGCTCGACCCCGGCGATCTGGCGGCGTGCAACAAGGTGCTGTCGACCAGCACCGTGCTGCTCAACGACACGCTGGACGACGTGCTTTCGCACTGCCGCGGCGCGCAGCGGGTCTCGCTGATCGGCCCGGGCGCCGGCTGCCTGCCCGACCCGCTGTTCGATCGCGGGGTGACACTGCTCGGAGGCAGCTGGATCGTCGATGCGCCGGCCTTCAAGGCGGCGCTGGCCGCCGGCGTGTCTTGGGGCGCGCATGCGCGCAAGAGCGCGATCCACCGCGACGACTACCCCGGCTTCGAGCAGCTGCTCGAACGCGCCTCAGTGCAGCGTTGAGTCCGCGGCGCGGTTGTCGTCGGCGCAGCCGCAGGAGACGATCAGCGCATCGAAGGCGACCGTCGACCCACAACCTGCGCAGCGACATGACATCGTGACGCGGGCCTCGCGCTGGGCATCGGCGGTGAGCATCGGGGCCGTGGTGGTCGACGGCGTCGATGCAAGCGATTGCAGTTCCATGGCGGGCCTCCCGAAGTATGACGAGCCCAGTATGGGCGCCTGTGCGGCCTACCGCATCCCCGATATGAAGGCCCTAGTTTGTCGGCATGGTCCTGAGCAGCAGAACCGCACGCCGACTCTGCGGGCTGTCGCCCCCGGTGGCGGCCATGATGTGGGCCACGCCCTGCGCGATCGCGCTGCGGGCGGCTGCTGCACTGCCTGCGGCCGACTGGGCGCGACCGAGGGTAATCCAGGCCAGCCCGGCCTGGTCGGAGTGCGGCTTGCCGCCCTGCAGGCGCTGCGCGATCGCCAGTGCTTCGCGCGCGTCGGCCAGCGCCTCCTCATGGCGTGCCAGCGCCAGCGCCGCTTCTGCGCGCGTGCGCAGCGCCTGGCCCACGTAGGCCGGGCTGGTGCCGCTTGCGCGCAGCTGGGCGAGCTGGCGCTCGAGTGCCGCGTGCGCCTCGGCGGCACGATCGCGCTGCAACGCGATGCCGGCACGAACCCAGACACCGCGGATGTGCGCCGGCTGGCGTGGGTCGTCCGCGCCCTCGAGTGCCTCGGCGCGCGCCAGTGCCTGCTCGGCCTCGGCAATGCGGCCGAGCGCGAGCAGCACGCTGGCCATGCCGACCAGGCCGTACTGCGCGCCATGGGCGTGCTTCACCGCCTCGCTGACGCGCAGCGTCTCGGCATAGGCGGCGAGCGCGTCGTCGAAGCGGCCGATGCGTTCGAGCGCCAGTGCGCGGTTGCCCAGCACCCAGCTCGGCGGCTCGCGCCAGGCCATCAAGCGGCGGTGGCCGGCCAGCAGTTCGTCGTAGCGCTGCAGGGCATGCAGCACGTCGCCGGTGGCGAGCTCGACCACGCCCCAGTTGCTCAGCATCACGCGCGCGTGCAGGCTGTCGGCGCGGTTCAGTGCGCGGTAGCGCGCCAGCGAGTCTTCGAAATAGGCCTCGGCCTCGCCGCTGCGGCCGTTCTGGTGCAGCGCGAAGCCGATGTCGCCGAGCAGCTCGGCCTCGACGTCGCCACCGGCCAGCCCGGCGGCGCGCAGCCGCTGCAGCGCCGCCTGCGCGAACTCCAGCGCGACCTGGGGCTCGATGGTGTTCGCCGCGATCGCACCGCGCATCTGCAGGCAGTGCACCGCGGCGACGTCGGGCGTGCGCGGATCGCGGATCCAGCGGTCGACCAGCTTCACCGCTTCTTCGGCGCGGCCGAGCGCCTGCAGCGTCTGGCCGCGGTCGCAGTCGATCTGCGCCTGCAAAGTGCGGTCGGAGGATCTGCGCGTGAGTTCGGCCGCCCGCGCCAGCAGTGCGTCGCTGCGCTGCGGCTCGTCGAAGTACTCGGACAGGATGCGCAGGATCGCCGCCTCGTGCTCCGGCACCTCGCCGAAGGCCGGCGCGACGAGCAGCGCGCCGCGCTCGAGCATCTGCCGGATCGCGTCGGCATGCTGCGGCGCCACCGCTTCGGTGAACAGCATGCCGAGGAACTCGTTGACCGCCTCGTTGCGCGCCAGCAGCGCTCGCGCCTGATCGCGCTCGCGCGCCGCCTCGCGCGCCTGCCAGGTGGCCAGCGCGGTACCGGCGAGCAGCGCGGCGGCGACGGCCGCGCCGGCGAGCGCACCCGCCCGGTGCCGGCGCAGGAACTTGCCGAGCCGGTAGGCCAGGCCCGCGGGCCGCGCCTGCACCGGCTCGCCGGCCAGGTGGCGTTCGATGTCGGCGGCGAAGGCC
Source organism: Variovorax sp. YR752 (assembly GCF_943372545.1). Classification (NCBI taxonomy): domain Bacteria; kingdom Pseudomonadati; phylum Pseudomonadota; class Betaproteobacteria; order Burkholderiales; family Comamonadaceae; genus Variovorax; species Variovorax sp. YR752. Next base: position 30,558 of record NZ_CALRZC010000053.1, read on the forward strand.
TCGACGCTGCGGTAGCGCTGCGCCGGGTCCTTGCGCATCGCCTTGAAGAGAATGGTGTCGAGGTCGCCGCGCAGCGCGCGCGCCGTGCGCGCATCGCTCGCCTGCGTGCTGGCCGGGCGCAGGTCGGCACTGAGGATCGCCTCCTCCAGCGCCGCGGGAGTGTCGCGCGAGAGCCGGTAGGGGCGCACGCCGGCGAGCAGTTCGTGCAGCACCACGCCGAGCGAGTAGACGTCGGCCGCCACGCCCACCGGGCGGCCGCTGAGCTGCTCGGGAGCGGCGTAGTCGGGCGTCACCGCGCGGCCGATCTGTTGCGTCAGCGGGCCGCGGGCGTCCGGCTTGTCGTGCAGCAGCTGGGCGACGCCGAAGTCGAGCAGCCGCACCTCGCCGCCGGGCGTGACGAGGATGTTGCTCGGCTTCAGGTCGCGGTGCACGACGAGCCTTGCGTGCGCATGCGACACCGCGTCGGCCACCTGCAGGAACAGGCGCAGCCGCGCCGGCACGGCCAGCGCATGGGTGCCGCAGTGCACGTCGATCGGCGTGCCCTCGACCAGCTCCATGGCCAGCCACGGCCGCCCCGCCGGCGTGACGCCAGCGTCGTACAGGCGTGCGATGCGCGGGTGCTCCAGCGTGGCCAGGATGTCGCGCTCGCGCGCCATGCGCTGCGCCAGCCCGATCGCCCAGCCGCTGCGCGGCAGCTTCAGCGCCTCCCGGCGCTGCAGGCTGCCGTCGATACGCTCGGCCAGCCACACGGTGGCCATGCCGCCTTCGCCGAGCGGATGCAGCAGCCGGTACGGGCCGACGACGTCACCGGGCGCGTCGGCGATCAGCGCCTTGTCGCCGGCGTCATCGAGCCCGGCCAGGCCGGCGAGGCCCAGCCCCGGCGCGTGGCGCATGAAGCCGTCGCCGCCGTGTGCGGCGCGATCGAGCAGACGGCGCAGCAGCGGCTCCAGGTCCCGATCCCGAGGCGGCAGGGCGCGCAGCCAGCCGTCGCGTTGCTCGGCGGGCAGCTCGAGCGCAGCCTCCAGCAGCACATTCACGCGCCGCAGCTGCTCGGGGTCGGGCAAGGCATCGTTCATCGCGCGGGTTCGATCCGGCGCTGCCGGCAGCGCGGCAAGCTGCGCAGGGTCAGCGGCCGAGCATCTGCGCGAGCAGCAGCCGCGCGCGTTCCCAGTCGCGGCGCACGGTGCGGTCGGTCACGCCCAGCGCGCCGGCAATCTCCAGGTCGGTCAGGCCGGCGAAATAGCGCATCTCGACCACGCGCACCAGCCGCGCATCGACCTCGGCCAGCACCTGCAGGGCTTCGTGCACCTCGAGGATCTCGTCGTCGCTGCTGCCCAGGGCCTCGCCGGCGCGCGTGTCCAGCGTGACATGCTCGACGCCGCCGCCACGTCGCTGCGCGCTGCGCCGGCGCACGAAGTCGATGACGATCGAGCGCATCGTCGTTGCAGCATAGGCGAGGAAGTGCTCGCGGTCCTTCAGCGCGACCAGGCCATCGCTGCGCATCCGCATGAAGGCCTCGTGCACCAGGGCCGAGGTGTCGAGCAGCGTGTGACGGCCGCCTGACGCCAGCCGCGAGCGTGCCAGCCGGCGCAGTTCCTGGTAGAGGTGGGCGAACAGCGCTTCGGCGGCAGGTGCCGGCGCTTCGCGCTCGGCCGTGACGGCGGCAGTGGTGGCGTGGACCATGGGCGGCGGGCTCGCGGCGTCGGTGCCCATCGGCGACGGGCGGGCGCCGATCATGGGGCGATCGCCTGCACCGGGCAACCCCTCCGAAGAGCGAGCGTCCCGGCCTCACACGGTCACTGACCGGTCGCGGTACTTCCCGCGCGCGGCAGGTTGGCGCGGCGGATCTGCTCGTTGCGCATCATCGCCTCGGCGTCCCGCTGAGTGCGGGCGCGCTCCTCTTCCGTCGGCTCGGGCCGCTGGTCGCGGCGCGCGATGTTGCTGCCGGTCGATGACTCGCTGCGATACACCGCCGGCCGCTCGGCGGCGGGCGGGCCGTCGGCCGTCGTGCCGCAGGCACACAGGGCCAGGACGGCCGGGACAAGGAAGGCGCGAAAGCTCATTGTTCGAGTCCTTGGGCGTGGGGTGCGAGGTATCGGGGCAGTGTCGCACGGGGTCTCGTCGCGCGCAGCGCGGCGGGGGCTCAGGCGACGCGGCGCACCCCGCCTTCGAGCAACGCGCGCAGTTCGGGCAGGCATGCCTGCGCGGCGCGCCGGCCGGCTTCGTAGAGCTCGGGCAGTGCGTCGGTCTGCCACAGGCCGACGTGCCTGTCGAGGTTCAGCTCGATCGGCAGCAGGCGCTGCCCGCGGGCGGTGGCGGCTTCGATGCGCGCCTGCATCAGGTTGTTCAGCAGCGCCGTGCTGTAGCGCGCCAGCAGGCGCGAGGGGCGGTCGATCTTGCGCGGCAGGCGCCCGGCGAAGCCGAGCGTGAGCAGCACCTGCGCATCGGCGGCGCCGGCCACCGGCAGCGGATCGGACAGCACGCCGTCGACGAGGCGGCGGCCATCCACGCGCACCGGCGCGAACAGCACCGGCACCGCCATGCTGGCGCGCAGCGCGGCGCTCAGCAGGCCGTTGGTCAGCAGCACCGGCGCGCCGTTGGCTGCATCGGTGGCGGCAATGCGCAGCGCGATCGGCAGGCTCTCGATGCGCGTGTCGCCGAAGGCCTGCACGATGCGCTGGCCGATCAGGGCGCCGTCGCGCAGCGCGAAGTCGGCGTCGAAACCGGTCCAGCGCGGCAGCAGCACCTGTACCCAGGCGCGCCAGCGGTGCTGCTGCGTCAGCTCCTGCGACCACAACCGGCGCGACATCTCCAGGCCGGCCTCCGGTGCGATGGACGAGGCAACCAGCGCGCCGAACAGCGCGCCGGAACTGCAGCCGACGACGAGGTCGGGCGCGATGCCGTGGCGACGCAGCACGTCGACGATGCCCAGCGCCGCGACGCTGCGCACGCCGCCGCTGCCCAGCACCAGGGCAAGGCGGGGGCGGGTGGGGGTGAGGGACGGGATCGTGGCCATGGTGTCAACGGGTGAAGGCGTGGAAGATCCGCAGGTGCCGGTGTGGACGCCGCGGTGCAGTCGGTGCGGCGGCCTCGCAGTGCGCCTCCGCCACCACCAGCGAGGCGTCGCCGCGGTGCGGCGAGACCGAGAAGCCGCAGCGGCTAAGCAGCGCCAGCATCGGCCCGTTGTCGGCCAGCACGTGGCCGTACAGCCAGTGCAGGCCATGGTCGGCCGCCGCGTGTCGCAGCGCCTGCAGGCAGCGACGCGCAATGCCTTCGCGCCGCCAGGCGGCGGCGACCACCAGGGCGAACTCGGCCGCGCTGCCGCGGGCGTCGGCGACGCAGCGGGCCTCGGCCACCAGCGTCTCGCGGCCGTCCTGCGTGGCCGTGGCGACCAGCACGGTATCGACGTGGCTGGGGGCCCGTGCCAACTCGCGCAGCCGCTGCGGCGACAGGCCGTTGACTGCGCCGTGAAAGCGCCGTCGCCGTGCCAGCGGGTCGAGGCCGGCGAACAAGCCGGCCAGGGCCGGTGCGTCATCTGGACGGATCGCACGGATCTGCAGCCGGCTGCCGTCGCGGCCGCGCCATGTGGCTAGCGGGAAGTCGGTCATGGAATGTCCTCCTTGCCCGGTACCACGCAGCGCGCGCAGCGATCCGGACATCCCCTGCGCTGCGACCGGCCGCATTCCGGACTAGGATGGCGGCCGCATTCAGACGAGGTCCGCGCATGACGACACTCCGCATCCAGGTCAACGGCCGCCCGGTCGAGGCCGACGTGGCACCCACCACCCTGCTGGTCGAGCTGCTGCGCGGCCCGCTGGCGCTGACCGGCACCCACCAGGGCTGCGACACCGCGCAGTGCGGCGCCTGCACGGTGCTGATCGACGGCGAGGCCGTGAAGAGCTGCAGCCTCCTCGCGCTGCAGGCGCAGGGCCGCGCGGTGACCACCGTCGAAGGCCTGGCGAAGGGCGATGCGCCGCATGCGCTGCAGGAGGCCTTCATGGCCTGCCACGGCCTGCAATGCGGCTTCTGCACGCCGGGCATGCTGATGTCGGCCTGTGCGCTGCTGCGCCGTGAGCCGAACCCGAGCGAGGCGCAGATTGTCGACGCGCTGGAGGGCAACCTGTGCCGCTGCACCGGCTACGTCAACATCGTCGCCTCGGTCCAGCAGGCCGCACAGGCGCTGGCCGCGAAGGGAGAGCGGGCATGAGCACCACGAAGGTCGAGGCTGCCCGCTACGGCAGCGGCAAGGACGTGCGCCGCATCGAGGATCCGGCGCTGCTGCGCGGCGAGGGCCGCTTCACCGACGACCTGACCCGCGCCGGCCAGACCCACCTGGTCTTCCTGCGCTCGCCGCACGCGCATGCGGTGATCAAGAGCGTGGATGCCGCCGAGGCGCGTGCCGTACCCGGCGTGCTGGCGGTCTACACCGGGGCCGACCTGCTGGCCGCCGGTGTCAAGCCGATCGGCCCGGCCGTGCCCTTCCCGCGGCCGGACGGCAAGCCGGGTGCCTCGGCGCCGCGCCACCCGCTGGCCACCGACCGCGTGCGCTACGTCGGCGAGGCGGTGGCGGCGATCGTCGCCGATTCACGCGAGGCGGCGATGAACGGTGCCGAGGCGGTGTTCGTCGACTACGACGACCTGCCCTCGGTGACCGACCCGCTGCAGGCCATCGCCCCCGGCGCGCCGGTGCTGTGCGATGCGGCGCCCGACAACATCGCCGCCGAGATGCGCCATGGCGATGCGGCTGCCACCGAGGCCGCGTTCAAGGCCGCGGCGCATGTGGTGTCGCTGGACATCGTCAACCAGCGCCTCGCGCCGGCCTCGATGGAGCCGCGTGTGGTGCTCGCCGAGAGCGATGCCACGAACGGGCGCATCACCATCACGCTGTCCAGCCAGATGCCCACCGCCGTGCGTGACGGCGTGGCCGGCGCGCTGGGCCTGGACAACGCGCAGGTGCGCGTGCTGGTCGGCGACGTCGGCGGCGGCTTCGGCATGAAGACCGGGCTGTACCCCGAGGACATCGTCGTCGCCCACGCGGCGCGCACGCTGGGCCGGCCGGTCAAGTGGTGCGCGCAGCGGCTGGAGGAGTTCAGCGCCTCGGTGCATGGCCGCGACGTGATCACCAAGGCCGAGCTGGCGCTCGACGCCAACGGCAAGGTGCTGGCGCTTCGCACACGCTCCCATGCCAACGTCGGCGGCTACGCGATGACGGTCGGCGTGGCGATCCAGCTGCTGATCGGGCCGTGGGTGACGACCAGCATCTATCACATCCCGACCATCTCGCTGCAGCTCACCGCGGTGATGACCAACACCACGCCGACCGGCGCCTACCGCGGCGCGGGGCGGCCGGAGGCGATCTACATCGTCGAGCGGCTGATGGACGCGGCCGCGCGCGAGATGAAGCTCGACGGCGCCGAGCTGCGCCGCCGCAACATGATCCGCCCGGACCAGATGCCCTACAAGAACCCGATGGGGCAGGTCTACGACGTCGGCCAGTTCGAGAAGATGCTCGACCAGGGCCTGGCGCTCGCCGACTGGAACGGCTTCGAGGCACGCCGTGCTGCGTCGAAGGCCAAGGGCCGGCTGCGCGGCCGCGGCATCGCCACCTTCCTCGAGTGGACCGGCGGCAATGCGCTGTCCGAGCAGGTGACGGTCAACGTGCTGTCCGAAGGCATCGTCGAGCTGACCGTGGCGACCATGCCGATGGGCCAGGGCATCAACACCAGCCTGGCGCAGCTCGCCGTCGATACCTTCGGCGTGCCGCTCGAGCAGATCCGCATCCGCCACGGCGACACCGACCGCGCCAACGGCTTCGGCAGCGCCGGTTCGCGCTCGCTGTTCACCGGCGGCGCGGCGGTGCAGGTGGCCTCCGAGAACACCATCAAGCATGCGAAGGACCTGGCCGGCGAGGCGCTCGAAGCCGCGCCGCGCGACATCGAGTACTACGCCGGCCGCTTCAGCATCGCCGGTACCGACCGCGGCATCGGCCTGTTCGAGCTGGCGGCAAAGCAGCCGGCGTCGCGCATCACCGCGGACGGCGACGCCACGGCCGGCGCGCCGAGCTGGCCGAACGCCTGCCATGTCTGCGAGGTCGAGGTCGACCCCGAGACGGGCGCGGTGGAGGTGGCCGCGTACGCCTCGGTCAACGACATCGGCCGCGTTGTCAGCCCGACCATCGTGCGCGGGCAGATCGAGGGCGGTGCTGTGCAGGGCATCGGCCAGGCGCTGTGCGAGCAGGTCGTCTACGACCGCGACAGCGGCCAGTTGCTGACGGCCAGCTTCATGGACTATGCGCTACCGCATGCCGATGGCTTCCGCGGCTTCAAGACGGTGTTCGACACCTCGGTTCCGTGCACGACCAACCTGCTCGGCGTGAAGGGCGTCGGCGAGCTCGGCACCATCGGCGCGACGCCGGCGGTGGTCAATGCGGTGGTCGATGCGCTGGCCAGCGCCGGCCTGGGCCGCGAGGCCGAGAAGATCCAGATGCCACTGACCGCGCCGGTGGTGTGGGCGGCGCTGCAGGGCGCCTAGGCCGGTCGCGCGGGCCGCTCGCGGCCCTGATCGGTCGTTTCAGTTTCAGTTCATGCCACCGCTGGCGCGCGGCGGGTGGTCCGGGTGTGCGCTCTCCGGCCCACGCTCGCGGGCGGCCACCGCGCTGCCTCTCCGATCTCGGCACGAGTGAAGCCGCAACGGCCGCTCAGGGCCGTGAACATTCCGTTCGCTTCCCAGCGCCCGCCTCAGCGTCGCGCCACCATGTCGATCTCGATCAGCGCGCCCTTGGCCAGGCCGTTGACGCCGATGCAGGTGCGCGCCGGCCGGTGGTCTTCGGCGAAGTAGCCCGCGTAAACCGCGTTCATCGCCGGGTAGTCGCGCTCGAAGTGCAGCAGGTAGACACGCACCTGCAGCACGTTGGCCAACGTGAGCCCGCAGCCCTGCAGCACCGTCTGCAGGTTCTTCATCACCTGGTGCGTCTGCGCCGTGATGCCTTCGGGGTAGGGCTCGTCGACCGAGGTGCCGGAGAAGGGCATCTGGCCGGTCAGGAACACCCAGCCGTCGGCCTCGGTGGAGTGGCTGAAGGGCGCGACCGGGTTCGGCGCGCCGGCGATCATGTGGAAGATCGGGTCCATCGGGGTGATGGGAACCGTCAGTCCGACTTGCCGACCAGCTCGAAATGCTCCACCACCGGCGGCGCCGCGAAGAACGGGCCGACGATCGCGCGCCACTGCGGGAACAGCGGCCCGCCGCGGAAGTGCACCGTGTGGTCTTCCAGCGTGTCCCAGAAGATCTGCAGGATGTAGCGCTCGGGCGACTCGATCCCCTTGTTGACCTTGTAGCCGCGAAAGCCCTTGGCCTGGCTGATCACGGTGCTGACACCGCGCACGATGGCTTCGTCGAAGGCGGCCTGCTGGCCGGGCGGGATGCGGATGTCGGCGAGTTCGAGGATCATGGTTCGTTCCGGGTGATGCGGCGTTCAGACGCCGAGGTATTGCGCCAGTGCGGCGGTGTCGCCGGCCAGCGTGTCGCTGGCGCCGGCGAGGACGATGCGGCCCTTCTCCATCACCGCCGCGCGGTCGGTGTGGGCGAGCACCTTGCGGTAGTCGCGGTCGACGATCAGCGTGCTGATGCCGGTGGCGCGGATCTGCCCGATCACACGCCAGATCTCGGTGACGATCAGCGGCGCCAGGCCCTCGGTGGCCTCGTCGAGGATCATCAGCTTCGGGTTGGTCATCAGCGCGCGGCCGATGGACAGCATCTGCTGCTCGCCGCCGGAGAGCTGCTGCCCGCCGTGGCCGAGCCGCTCGGCCAGGCGCGGGAAGGTGGCCAGCACCCGTTCTTCGGTCCAGTCACGCTGCCCGTCGACGCCGGCGCGTGCGCTCATCAGCAGGTTCTCTCGCACCGAGAGATTCGGGAAGATGCCGCGGCCTTCGGGCACGTAGCCGATGCCGAGCCGCGCCATGCGCTCGGGCACCCAGCCGGTGACGTCCTTGCCTTCCCAGGCGATGCGGCCCGAGGCTGGCCGCACGTAGCCCATCAGCGTGCGGATCAGCGTGGTCTTGCCCATGCCGTTGCGGCCAAGCAGGCCGAGCGCGCTGCCGGCCGGCAGCTCCAGGCTGGCGCCGCGCAGGATGTGGGCTTCGCCGTAGTAGGTGTTGAGGTCGGCGATCGACAACATGCTCAGTGACCTTCACCGAGGTAGGCGGTCTGCACGTCGCGGCTGGCGCGGATCGCCGCCGGCGCGTCGCTGGCGATCACCTCGCCGTTGACCATCACGGTGATGCGGTCGGCGATGCGGAACACCGCGTCCATGTCGTGCTCGACCAGCAGCACCGCGTGCGTCTGCTTCAGCGTGGCGAGCAGCGCGAGCATGCGCTCGGTCTCCTCCGCGCCCATGCCGGCCAGCGGCTCGTCGAGCAGCAGCACGCGTGGTTTGGTCGCCAGGCACATCGCGATCTCGAGCTGGCGCTTGCCGCCGTGGCTGAGCGTGCCGGCGGTCCGCGCCTCCACGTCGGCCAGGCCGGCGGCGGCCAGCGCCTCGCGCGCGATCGCGAGGCTGGCCTCGCAGCGTTGCGCCGCTTCCCACACCGCCCAGGCGCGCGGCAGCGCGGCCTGCGCGCACAGCCGGCAGTTCTCCAGCACCGTGAAGCTCGGGAAGATGGTCGTGCGCTGGTAGCTGCGGCCGATGCCGGCGTGGGCGCGCTTCGGCTGCGACCAGTCGGTGATGTCGTGGCCGTCGAAGTGGATGCTGCCCACCGAGGCACGCATCTCGCCCGACAGCATGTTGATCAACGTCGACTTGCCGGCTCCGTTGGTGCCGATCACCGCGTGCACCTCGCCGATGCGGAAATCCAGCGTCACGCCGTTGACCGCGGTGAGGCCGCCGAAGCGGCGGGTCAGCAGGTTGGAGCGCAGCAAGGCTTGGCTCACATTCGCCTTCGGCTCAGCCACCGGCAGCTCCCGTGAGGCGCGCCTTCAACCCGATCAGTCCCTTGGGCAGCAGCGCGACGAAGGCGATGATGGTCAGGCCCAGCGTCAGCTGCCAGTGCGACGCCAGCGGCCCGAGCAGTGCCTCGCTCTGGTACAGCTCCTTGAGCAGCGTGAAGGCGGTCGCGCCGATCACCGCGCCGCGCAGGCTGCCGAGGCCGCCGAGGATGATCATCAGAAGCACCGCGCCCGACTCGTGCCAGGACAGCAACTCGGGGTTGACTGCGCCGTCCTTCACCGCGAGCAGGAAGCCGGCCAGGCCGGCCAGCGCGCCGGCGACGACGAAGGCGGCAAGCTTGTAGCCGTAGGTGCGGAAGCCGGCGGCGCGCATGCGCTGCTCGTTGACGCGGATGCCGGCCAGCGCATGGCCGAAGCGCGAGCGGCCGAGCAGCGCCAGCAGCGCGTAGGTGGCGGCCAGCGCGGCGATCACCGTGTAGTAGAGGTGGGTCTTCTGGTCGAGGTCCAGCCATACCGTGCCGCCGAACTCGATCACCGGCTTGCTGTAAAGGAAGATGCCGTCGCTGCCGCCGCCGACCTGGGTGTCGTGGAAGACGAAGTAGGCCATCTGCGCGAAGGCCAGCGTCACCATGATGAAGTAGACGCCGCTGGTGCGCAGGCTGAGCGCGCCGACGAACAGCGCGTACAGCGCCGCCGCACCGACCGCCGCCGGCAGCAGCCACAGCATCGAGGCCGCGCCGGCATCGCCGGTGCCCAGCACGGTGACGTAGGCGCCGATGCCGAAGAAGG
>NZ_CALRZC010000054.1:0-39306 GCF_943372545.1 Variovorax sp. YR752
CGCAGGAACTGCATCTGCTCTACGCGCCGAGCCGTCAGTTGCCGCTGCGGGTGCAGGTGCTGGTCGACTTTCTGGCGCAGCGCGTGGCGGCGTTGCCGGGTGCGGCGAAAACGCCGCGGCGCTAGGCCGCCTTGCGGGCCGCGCTCTTCGCGCGTTTGGCGGCGGCAGGCTTGTGCGCGGTCTTGCGCGAGGCCGTCGTCTTTGCCGCCCGTTTCTTCGCTGCAGGCGGCGTGCGCTTGCCGCTGCGCAGGCTGCGCGCGAGCAGCTCGGTGAGGTCGATCACCTCGGCGCCGCCCTCCGGCGCCTCTTCTTCCGGCTGCACCACCGTCTCCGTGTCGCCCGCCTTGACCTTCTTCTCGACGATCTTCATAACGGCGTGCTTGAACTCGTCCTTGAACTCGTCGGGGTTCCACGGGCCCGACATGTCGCCGACCAGCTGCTCCGCCATCTTCATCTCGGCGGCCGACAGCTTCGCGGCCTTGATGCCGGCGGCCGGCAGGTCGAGCCCGTCGGCGTCCTTGATCTCGTCGCCCCAGCGCAGCAGGTTGAGCACCAGCACCTTGCCGAACGGAATCAGCAGCGCCAAGTGCTGCTTGGTGGCAATCACCACCTTGGCCAGTCCGACCTTGCCGGTCTTCACCAGCACCTCGCGCAGCAGCGCGTAGACCTTCTGGCCCTTGTTGATCGGCGCGAGGTAGTAGGGCCGCTCCAGGTACACGAAAGGGATTTCGCCGACATCGAGAAAGCGCTGGATCTCGATGGTCTGCGTGGTGCGCGGGTAGACGGCTTCGATTTCCTTGGGCGAGATCACGACGTACTTGCCGTCCTCGTACTCGAAGCCCTTCACGATCTGTTCGCGCGCAATCTCCTTGCCCGTGCGCTTGTTGATGCGCTTGTAGCCCACCGGGTCCATGCTGCGCTTGTCGAGCCAGTCGAAGTCGATGCCCTGTTCGGTGCTCGCGGTGTGCAGGCCCACGGGGATGTGGACCAGCCCGAAGGTGATGGCGCCTTTCCAGAGGGTTCTCGTGGCCATGGTGAGTCTCCTTGGTTATTTCTTGAAGCCGAGCCGCTTCATCGCCTCGCCCAGCGGCTGGCGCGTGGTCCAGTAGTCGGCCCACGGGTCTTCGGACTGGAACGACAGGTGCTCGCGCGCGGTGGCAATGGTCCAGTGCGCGCCGCTTTTGAGGCTGCCGAGGTCGTCCCAGCTCACGGGCATCGACACGCCCATGCCGGGCCGCGCGCGCGCCGAATAGGCGGCCACCGTGGTCGCGCCCACGCCATTGCGCAGGTAGTCGGCAAAGAGCTTGCCGACGCGGTTCGACGGCCCGCTCTTGGCCACGAACTTCGAAGGGATCACGTGTGCCATGTGCTGCACGATGGCGCGCGAGAAGGCCTTCACCGTGTCGTTGTCGTAGTGCATGCGCAGCGGCACGACCACGTGCAGGCCCTTGCCGCCGCTGGTCTTGAGCCATGACGCCAGCCCCAGTTCGGTGAGCAGCGTGCGCATCAGCAAGGCGGCTTCCTGCACATGCGCCCACGGCGTGCCTTCGCCGGGGTCGAGGTCGAAGATCATGCGGTTGGGCCGGTCGAAGTGCGTCGAGGTCGCGTTCGATGTGTGGAACTCGATCACGTTGAACTGCGCCGCGTTCAGCAAGGCTTCGCGCGTGCCGACCTCGAGCATCGACGGATGGCCGGGCCACAGGGCCGGGTCGAGTTGCTTCACGCCGGCGATGTTGACTTTTTCGGCGTGCTTCTGGAAGAAGATCTCGCCGCCCACGCCTTGAGGCCCGCGCACCAGCGCGCAAGGGCGGCCCTTCAGGTGCGGCAGCATGGGCTCGGCCACCGATTCGTAGTAGCGCACCAGGTCGAGCTTGGTGCGGCCCGACGCCGCATCGATCACGCGGTCGCCATGGCTCACAGTCACGCCGCCGACCGTGGACGCGGCCTTCTTCGAGGATGTCTTCATGGTCTTCGTTTTCTTCGAGGCAGGTGCGATGTCGCGAGGTTCTTCATGCACGATCTCCGAGGCCGGCTTGTCGTCGCGCATCGCCACGAACGACGCGTGGCGGATCTGCCCGTCTGGCGTCCATGCGGCAAAACGCACCTCGGCCACGAGCGTCGGCTTCACCCAGTGCCGCGTGCCGCCCGGCCGGCGGCGGCCGGGCTTGGCCTCACCGCCGGTGAACGGCGCGCGCTCGGTGTCCAACGCGGCGAGCTGGCGGCGGATGTCGCGCGCCTCATGGTCGTTCCAGCCGGTGCCGACACCGCCGACCGACACCAGCTCGCCGTTCTTCGCGTGCACGCCCAGCATCAGGCTGCCGATGCGCGTGGGGCTGTCGCTGCGCAGCGTGTAGCCGCACACCACGAACTCCTGGCGTCGCGTGCACTTGAGCTTGAGCCAGGTGTCGCTGCGGCGCGAGACATACGGCGCATCGGCGCGCTTGGCGATCACGCCTTCGAGGTTCATGCGGCAGGCCGATTGCAAGATCGAGTCGATGTCGGCCTCGAAGTCGTTGCTGAAGCGCAGGCGGCGCGTGGCGCGCGCGTCCATCAGCTGCTTGAGCAGGCGGCGGCGCTCGGCAAGCGGTGCGTGGCGCAGGTCGAAGCCTTCGAAGAAGGGCACGTCGAACAGGAACATCACGATGGGGTCGGCGCGTTCGCGGTCGAGTGCGTTCTGCAGCGCGTTGAAGTCGGGCGTGCCTTGCTTGTCGAGCACGACGATCTCGCCGTCGAGCCAGGCGTTGTCGATGCCCAGATGCTTCAGCTCGGCCACCAGCGGCGACAGCTTGGCGCTCCAGTCGTGGCCGCCGCGCGTGAGCAGGCGCGCCTTGCCCTTTTCGATGCGCGCCATGACGCGGTAGCCGTCGAACTTGATCTCGAAGCGCCAGTCGCCGGGTGCGCCTTCGGGCACGCCCGTGGCCAGGGTCGCGAGCTGCGGCGAGAGCTTGGCGGGCAGGCGCGCCTTCACCGCGCCGGTTGCGGGCACGGCGGGCGCAGCCTTGGCCTTGGTCTTCTTGCTCGCTGCGCGCCGGGGCGTGGGCGCACCGCCCACGCTGTCGGGCAGCGCAGAGACCACGTCGTACTCCGCATGCGAGCGCGCGAAGTCGTCGCGCTTCTTGAACAGCAGCCACGGCTCCTGCCGCTCGCCGCGTTTGGCGATCTTGATGAGTTCCCACAGCCCTTCGAGCTTCTCGCCGTGCAGCCGGAACGCGAGCTTGCCCGCGGCCAGGCCCTTGCGCGGATCGCCCACGGGCTCCCAGGTGCCGCGGTCCCACACGATGACTTCGCCCGCGCCGTAGTGGCCTTCAGGAATGGTGCCTTCGAAGCCGGCATACGACAGCGGATGGTCTTCCACATGCACGGCCATGCGCTTTTGCGCCGGGTCGAGGCTCGGGCCCTTCGGCACGGCCCATGACACCAGCACGCCGTCGAGTTCGAGCCGGAAGTCGTAGTGCAGCCGCCGCGCCGCGTGCTTCTGGATCACGAAGGAGGGCGCGTGCGGGCGAGGCTTGCCGCCCTCGGCGGGCTCGGTGGTGGCGGTGAAGTCGCGTTTGGCCTGGTAGGTCGCCAGGGGCGTGAGCGTGGACGTGTCGGAACGGGCCATGCCCTCAGGTGTGCCCGCTTTCGCGCCGCGCTGCATCCGCCAAGTGCCCGGTCTTCGTGTGGGCCAACGCCGCACGCGCGGGCGCGGGCCCGGCGGGTGCCAGACGGGTCCCACGCGCAGGCGCTGTGCCCTCCGACCGGCGCGCCGCGCGATCCGCAGAACATGGAGGCACTGCCGCCTTCACTCCGAACTCACCCCGAAGGAAGCAGCCATGTGAGCCCGTGTGCATCGCACCAAGGAGACCCCATGACTTCGAAGCAGACCCCCGACCCGAAGCCGGCGAGCCCGGACAAGAACCCGCCGGAGAAGTTTCCGTTTCCCACGTCCGAGAACCACGGCAATCCATCCGCCGAGACCGCCAAACCCACGGAGCAGCCGTCCAGCGAAGAAGCGCTCGACAGTGGCGTGGAAGAGTCGTTCCCGGCGAGCGACCCGGTGTCGGTCACCGTCACGAAGGTCAAGCTGCCTTCGGGTGACGCCGACAAGAGCAAGGCGGACCAGAAGGGCGACGCCTGAGGCCCCGATGGACCTGCGCCTGAACACCGTCATGGCCCGGACGTCCGCCATGCAATCGACCCCGCGCCGCGTCGTCACCTGGGACGTGCGCCCGCAGGGCTACTGCAGCGAACACGAGCACGCCACGCGTGCCAACTTTGCGCAGCGCCTGGCGGCGCTCCAGGGCTGGGAATTCGCGGGCGCATACGACGCCGCCCAGCCGCACTCGGCGCCGCTCTACTTCGTGCCGAGCGACACGCTCACCGATCCGCACCAGGCACGCGCCATGGGCATCGCCGGCGTGGACGACCTGTTCGGCGGCGTGGTGCCGCATGCCTTCGTTGCCACCAAGGCGATCACCCATCCGCTGATCGGCCCCGACGCCGTGCGGCCCCTGGGCTGGTCGGCGCGGCTCGCGGTGGAGATTGCCGATGCGGCCTTGCCCGGCTTCACCTGCTTCAGCCTCGACGAGGCGCGCGTCGCGGGGAGGGCGCTGCTCGACATCGGCCGGGTGCGCCTCAAGCCCGTCACCGCCACCGGCGGGCGAGGGCAGCAGGTGGTCGACAGCGTCGACGCGCTCGAACGCGGCCTCGACGCGATGGACGGCCGCGTGTTCGCCACCCACGGCCTCGTGCTGGAGACCAACCTCGAACAGCCCCACACCTACAGCGTCGGGCAGCTCATCGTGGCGCAGCGCATCGTCAGCTACTGCGGCGAACAGCGCCTCACGCGCAACAATGCCGGCGAAGAGGTCTACGGCGGCTCCGACCTGCAGCTGGTGCGCGGCGACTTCGATGCGCTGCTGGCCGTGGTCGATCCGCCGCCGCCGCTGCGCCGTGCGATCGAGCAGGCGCGCCGCTACCACCGCGCGGTGATCGACTGCTACCCGGACTTCTTTGCCTCGCGCGTGAACTACGACGTGGCGCAAGGCAAGGACGGCCGCGGCGACTGGCGTTCGGGCGTGCTGGAGCAGTCGTGGCGCGTCGGCGGCGCCACGGGCGCGGAGATCGCGGCGCTCGAAGCCTTTCACCAGGACCCGGCGTGCCAGCGCGTGCACGCGTCCTGCTTCGAGGTGTACGGCGCGGCCTCCGTGCCGGCGAACGCCATCATCACTTACCAGGGCAACGACCCCGAGACCGGGCCGCTGTGCAAATACACCGTGCTGAACACGACAACCACCCCGCATGCCGACACGCCATAGCTCCATCGACATTCCCGTCAACGGCCATCACATCGAAGGCACGCTGTTCGCCGCTTCCACCATGGTGCCGGGCGTGCTGCTGGTGCACGGCTGGGACGGCAGCCAGGAGCAGTACCTCAAGCGCGCGCACGAGATCGCCGCGCTCGGCTGCGTCTGTCTGACTTTCGACCTGCGCGGCCATGCGCGCCATGAAGGGCTGCGCCAGCAGGTGACGCGCGAAGACAACCTGCGCGACGTGCTCGCTGCCTACGACGCGCTGGTGGGCCACCCGACCGTCGACCCCGCGGCCGTTGCCATCGTCGGCAGCAGCTACGGCGGCTACCTGGCTGCGCTCGTCAGCGCGATGCGGCCGGTGCGCTGGCTCGCATTGCGCGCGCCCGCGCTGTACCGCGACGGCGAGTGGGACACGCCCAAGGGCTTGCTGAGCCGCTCCGACCTCGTGGCCTACCGCCGCACGCTGGTCGGGCCCGAGGACAACCGCGCGCTCAAGGCCTGCGCCGCCTTCACCGGCGACGTGCTTATCGTCGAATCGGAAGACGACCAGACCGTGCCGCACCCCGTGATCGAGAACTACCTCGCCGCCTTCAAGCGCGTGCGCTCGGCGACGTACCGCAAACTCACCGGCGCCGACCACGCGCTGTCGCGCCTGGAATCGCGCCAGGCCTACGGCGCGCTGCTCGTGTCGTGGATCACCGAGATGACGCTCGGCGCCAAGGCGACATCGACGCTCACCAAGCCGGTGTCGAGCAGCACGGCCTGAGGTGCGCAGGTGCTGTAGGCGGCCTCCTTCCCGAACATGCGCGCAAGTCCATCACCACGCGTCGCGGCGCGCGCGCCGAATTCCTTGCGCTACGTGAAGGAGACAAAGGTGATGGACTTCGAAGGCATCTACTGCTTCGATTCGGCCACGGTGCGATTCGCCGTGTACCCCGACGGTCCCGACGGTGCGCGCATCCTGGCGCAGATTTCGGAAGACGTGCTGCACGACGCGCTCGGCGCGCAGGAAATCGGCGAGCACACCGTGCATGCCTGCAAACGGCATTTCGACGTGATCGCGGCGGCGGCCGTGGCGCGGTTCCGGGCCGATCCGCGCGGGCCCATCGTGCTGGCCTGCGGCGACTTTCCGCGGATGAACGGATGGCGATAAAGGCCGGCTGCGATGCGAAAGTGCACAGGGCGTGCCGCGTGTTGTCGCGAGAAAGTTCTCGTGTGCTGGTACGTGTGATATTGGTTACAAACGCAACGCGTTCGGGTCGCATTTTCGGGGCCGCAACGCCCTAGACTGCGGCTCGTTTTGTGAGGAGCTTTGCCATGCCCATGGACTTTCTGGAGCGCATCGAAGACGCATCGTTCCCGATGGCGGTCCGCGACGAAGGCGACATCCACTGCGCGACCATGCTGGTCGCCGCCCATCTCATCGAAGCCGTGCTGCCTCCGGCCGCCAGCGGCACGGGCCGGCGCGTCGCCGTGGTTGTGCTCATCACGCCGCAAGGGCGCGCGGCGTTGCGGCTGCGAAGGGATGAGCTGCAGACCTGAGCGTGGGCGGGGGGCGAGTGAACTGACGTTAGAATCCGCGCCTGCTGCGGGTGTAGCTCAATGGCAGAGCTGTTGCTTCCCAAGCAACTGACGAGGGTTCGATTCCCTTCACCCGCTCCAGGCCCCATTCCTCGGCGTCCCTTGTGACCCCTGAAGCTTCTTGAAGACAAGAGGTTGCAGCGAAGGAAATTCCTGAAGAGGCCAGCGCGATGCCACCGCCGCCGGCGCTGTCCCCCACACCCGCCGACAAATCAATCGCTGCATTGACCGCACGCAAGTCGCGGTGCCTGCCTACATGGCTGCTCGCCCGCCGCGCGATGGTGACTTGACAGCACAGGACTTTTCCCGAAAGGAGTTCTCCATGCAGGCACTTCGCATCCCCAACGATCGGCGGACGCGTCTTCTGGCGGACGGGCTTCTCGCCATCAATTCCCACAGCCAGGAAATCCTTCACGGGCTCACCCATGAGGAGTCCCAGTTTCTGATGGACTTCGACGACAAGACGCCGGGTGACGCCACCACGCGCGAGCGGCGTTGCGAGCTGGCGCTGCGGCACGAACAGGCGCGGATGAGGCTCGCACGCGCAGACGACGAGGGCAGCGCGGACGAGGAGTTCAGGCTGCGCGTGGGGACGCGGTTCTGAGCCGCTGCCTCACCGCTCGCCTCACGCCACCGGCGGCAAGCGGCCCAGCAGTTTGTCGAGCGTGATCGGGTAGTTGCGCACGCGCACGCCGGTCGCGTGATAGACCGCATTGGCCACCGCGGCCGCCACGCCGCACATGCCCAATTCGCCCACGCCCTTGGCTTTCATCGGCGACGAGATCGGGTCGGTCTCGTCGAGGAAGATCACGTCCTGGTGCGGAATGTCGGCATGCACCGGCACCTCGTAGCCCGCGAGGTCGTGGTTGACGAAAAAGCCATGCCGCTTGTCGAGCGCCAGCTCTTCCATGAGCGCGCCGCCGACGCCCATCGTCATCGCGCCGATCACCTGGCTGCGCGCCGACTTGGGATTGAGGATGCGACCTGCGGCACACACGGCCAGCATGCGCCGCACGCGGATCTCGCCGGTGACGGCGTCGACGCCGACTTCCACGAAGTGCGCGCCGAAGGTGGACTGCTGGTACTTCTTGTCGAGGTCGCCGTACTCGATGCCGTCTTCTGCGATCAGGCCGTTCGCGCCCGCGGCTTCGGCCAACGGCACGGGGCGCCCGCCGGCATGCACCATGCCGTTCGAGAACTGTGCGTCGGCCGCCGCCACGCCCAGCTTGGCCGCGATGGCCTCGCGCAGCTTCATGCACGCGGCGTAGACGCCAGAGGTCGAGTTGTTCGCACCCCATTGCCCGCCGGAGCCGGCCGACACGGGGTAGGCCGAATCGCCGAGCCGCACCTGCACCTTGTCGAGCGTTACGCCCATGGTCTCGGCGGCGGTCTGCGCAATGATGGTGTAGGTGCCTGTGCCGATGTCGGTCATGTCGGTTTCCACCGTGACGATGCCGCGGCTGTCCAGCCGCACGCGCGCGGCCGATTTGGTCAGCAGGTTGTTGCGGAAGGCCGCGGCCACGCCCATGCCGACGAGCCAGCGTCCGTCGCGCTGCTGCGCGGGCAGCGCATTGCGCCGGTTCCAGCCGAAGCGCTCGGCGCCGATGCGCAGGCATTCGATCAAGCGGCGCTGGGAATACGGGCGCTCCGGCTTTTCCGGATCGACCTGCGTGTCGTTGCGCACGCGAAACTCGATCGGGTCGAGCTTGAGTTGTTCGGCCATCTCGTCCATGGCGATCTCCAGCGCCATCATCCCGGGCGCCTCGCCGGGCGCGCGCATGGCGTTGCCTTCGGGCAGGTCGAGCACGGCGAGCCGCGTGGTGGTCAGGCGGTTCGCGCCGGCGTACAGCAGCCGGGTCTGGTTGACGGCCGTCTCGGCCTGTCCACCGGGCAGGTCGCCCGACCAGCCTTCGTGCGCGATGGCGGTGATCTTGCCGTCGGGCGTGGCACCGATGCGGATGCGCTGGCGGGTGGCCGGCCGGTGCGTGGTGTTGTTCATCATCAGGGGCCGCTGCAGCGCGACCTTCACGGGCCGGCCGGCCTCGCGCGCGCCCAGTGCGGCCAGCAGCGCATCCGCGCGCACGAACAGCTTGCCACCGAAGCCGCCGCCGATGAAGGGCGAGACCAGCCGCACGTTCGCCTTCGGAATGCCGAGCGTCTTGGCGACGTCGCCGACGCCCCAGGCGATCATCTGGTTCGACGTCCAGATCGTGAGATTGTCGCCCTGCCACTGCGCAATGGAGGCGTGCGGTTCCATCATCGCGTGCGACTCGTCGGGCGTGGTGTACGTGGCATCGAGCCGCACGGGGGCGGCGGCGAACGCGCCGGGAAAATCGCCCGTCTTCGTTTCCGGCGGGCCCGCGAAGGGCGTGGGCTCGGGCAGCTTTGCTGCGCCCATTTCCGCCGCGAGGTCGAAGCGGCCGGGCGCGCGCGTGTAGTCGATGCGCACCAGCTGCGCGGCGGCACGCGCCTGCTCGAAGGTGTCGGCCACGACGAGCGCGACAGCCTGGTGGTAGTGGTCGATCTCGGGGCCGCCCAGCAGCTTGGCGGTGTTGAAGTCGCCCTTGCCGAGCGTGCCGGCATTGCGCGCGGTGACGATGGCGCGCACGCCCGGTGCCGCGCGCGCGGCATTCAGGTCCATCGACGCGATGCGGCCTTTGGCGATGCCGGCGCCGACCACATAGCCGTAGGCCGCCTGGGGCGCCTCGGCGTTGCGTTCGTAGGCGTAGCGCGCGGTGCCCGTGGTCTTGGCCGGGCCGTCGATGCGGTCGGTCGGCTTGCCGATGACCCTGAGCTGGTCGATGGGGTTGGTGGTGGCGGGGGTGTCGAATTTCATGGCTCAGCTCCTCGCTTGCAGCAGCGCCCCGGCCAGCGCGCGCTCGGCCAGTGGCACCTTGAAGGCGTTGTCGTGGGTCGGCTGCGCGCCGGCCAGCAGCTGCGCGGCCACGGCCTTCGCGCCTTGCGGCAGGGCCGCCTCCGCGGCCTCGACGCGCCACGGCTTGTGCGCCACGCCGCCCAGCGCCACGCGGCCCGAGCCGTCGCGCTGCACGATCGCCGCGACCGACACCAGCGCAAACGCATACGAGGCCCGGTCGCGGACCTTGCGATAGATGTGCGTGCCGCCGACGGGCCGGGGCAGCGTGACGCCGGTGATCAGCTCGTCGCGTTGCAGCACGGTCTCGATGTGCGGCGTGTCGCCGGGCAGGCGATGGAAGTCGGCGATCGGAATCACGCGGGCCTGCCCGTCGGGGCGCACGGTTTCGACCGCGGCGTCGAGCACGCGCATCGCCACCGCCATGTCGCTCGGGTTCGTCGCGATGCATGCGGCGCTGGTGCCGATCACCGCGTGCTGGCGCGTGATGCCGCCGATGGCGCTGCAGCCGCTGCCGGGCTGGCGCTTGTTGCAGGGCTGGTCGGTGTCGTAGAAGTAGGGGCAGCGCGTGCGCTGCAGCAGGTTGCCCGCCGTCGTCGCCTTGTTGCGCAACTGGCCCGAGGCGCCGGCCAGCAGCGCGCGCGACAGCACGCCGTAATCGCGCCGCACCCGCGCGTCGGCGGCCAGGTCGGTGTTGCGCACCAGCGCGCCGATGCGCAGGCCGCCTTCGGCCGTGGGCGCGATGGTGTCGAGCGCCAGGCCGTTCACATCGACGAGGTGCGTGGGCGCCTCGATCTGCAACTTCATCAGGTCCAGCAGGTTGGTGCCGCCCGCGATGAACTTGGCGCCGGGTTGGCGTGCGACGGCGGCTGCGGCCTGCGCGGGCGATTGCGCGCGCTCGTAGGTGAAGGGTTTCATGCCCGGCTCCCGGCCACTTCGGTGATGGCATCGACGATGTTGGAGTACGCGCCGCAGCGGCAGATGTTGCCGCTCATGCGCTCGCGCAGCTCGTCGGCCGAGAGCAGCGGCCGGGCATTGAGGTCGGCGCTCACGTGGCTCGGAATACCGCGCTTGACCTCGTCGATCACGCCCACCGCCGAGCAGATCTGGCCCGGCGTGCAGTAGCCGCACTGGTAGCCGTCGTGCTTCACGAAGGCCGCCTGCAGCGGGTGCATGTGCTGCGGCGTGCCGAGCCCTTCGATGGTTGTCACCTGGCCGCCGTCGTGCATCACGGCGAGCGTCAGGCAGGAATTGATGCGCCGGCCGTCGGCAATCACCGTGCAGGCGCCGCACTGGCCGTGGTCGCAGCCCTTCTTGGTGCCGGTCAGGTTCAGGTGTTCACGCAGCGCGTCGAGCAAGGTCGTTCGCGTGTCGAGCTGCAGCGCATGCGCTTGCCCGTTGACGGTCAGCGACAGCTTCATCAGGGGCCCGGCGGCGCTTGGGGGCGTGGCCTGCGCCGCTGCCGTGGCAGGCACGGCAGTCGAAACTGCCGCGGCGGTGGCGGCGCCGGCGATGAGGGCGCTGCGGCGCGAGATCAAGGGGGTCGTGGGACTGTCCATGTCGGCGGCTCCTTGGGGTCGAAGTTCTCGAATCGTGGGCTTGACCGTGCGGGGTATCACGCCGGGTCGGCACGCGCAGTAGGAGAAAGGAGGGTGTTACCGCCTGCGGGGTGCCCGGATTTTTGGGCCTGTAAGAAAGTAGCGCTCAGCGGGGCCGATGACCCGCTGCGTTGAGGGTTTGCCCGACACACGGCGAGGCCGTTCGGCCTACACTTTCTGCTTCAAAACCAGGAGCAACCCATGCCGATGGATTTCCTCAGGCGGATCGAAGATGAGACCTTCCCTCTGACGGTGACCGATCCCGTGGACATCCGAAACGCGGCCGTGCTCGTGGCCGCAGGCCTTGTCGAGGCCACCCTGCCGACCGAGTCGGACGAACCCGGCCTGGCGGGCGTCGTCGAGCGCATCACGCCGCTGGGCCGCGCTGAACTCCGGCGAATGCGCAACAAGCCGGCCTGAGGCTTACGGCGCGCGTGGCTGCCGCAACGCGCGCAGCGCCAGCAAAAAGGTCGCGGCATTCCAGCTTTGCCCGGCCATGCCCATCGGCGCCAGCGTGCGGCCGTGGAACCACTCGGTGAAGCGCCAGTCGTCCAGCGCGTTGACCTGGGCCAGCCGCACCAGTTCCGACCAGGCCAGTTCCCGCGCGCCCAGCTGGGCCAGCGCCATCACCCAGAAGCCGCCGACAAAGGGCCACAGGCCGCCGTTGTGGTACTGGTGCACGATGTTCTGCTGGTGGCGGCCCATGTAGGCCCGCCACAGCGGATGCTGGCGCGACAGCGGATGCAGCACCACGCGCACGGGGTAGGGCACGCTGGCATGCGCCTCGGTGAGCGTCTGGACGATGCGCTGCGCCATCGCCGCATCGGCCAGCCCGGCCTGGAGGGCCAGCACGTTGCCGAACACGTCGCCCTCGTCGCCGACCACGGCCAGGTTGACGAAGCTCAGGTACAGGCCCGGGTCGCGGCGGCCGCGCCGCGCGTAGTGCTGCAGCAGCCGCGCGCGGTGGTACTCGGGCAGGTCACGCTGGAACGGGTTGAACAGGTGGTTGAAGTGGTGCTTCGTGGCCTCGGCATGGTCCAGCGCATAGCGGTGCTTCACCTCGTACCAGAGCGCGTTGGTGTACAGCACGTAGCCTGAGCGCGGCATGATGTCGGCCCAGTCGCTGGCCTCGTTCTGCTGCAGCAGCCGGAAGTGCTGGTGCTCCTGCGCCAGCAGCCAGCCGATGGCGCGTTCCACCTCGCCGGACCAGTGCGACGGCCCGACCTGTCCGTGGCGGCGCACGTGGTCCACGGCAATCAGCCACCACAGCGTGGCGTCGATGCAGCCCAGGTACCAGAAGTCGGCGTCGCGGCCCTCGGGGTCGACGTACTTGGGAATCTGCCCGTTGGCCGCCTGGTGGGCGGCGAGCGCGTCGAGGCTGGCGACTGCGCCTTGCTCCAGCGCGGGCACGCCGCTGCCGCACATCGCGAGCACGCAGATGGCGGCGTCGCGTCCGAAGATGCGCGTGTAGCGCCGCGCCTCGGCCGCCTCGGTGCGGCTGGCCGCCAGGATGCCGTGCGGCGTCAGGTTGCGTTCCAGCAGCGCGAGCGATGCGTGCGCGCAGGTGTCGATCAGCGCGAGCGCCGGGGCGTCAGGTTCCTTCATGAGACATGTTTTTATCATCCGCCGCCGGGCAAGACCTACACGCAGCTGCGCCCCGACCCGACGAGCGCGCCCGCGAGGCGCGCCAGGATGAAGCCAGTCCTCTCAACTTTGAATAAAGGAGTCCGACATGGCAAAGGACCAGAACCTGTTTCATGCAGACACAGACGATGCGGCGCGCGACACCCTCCCGGGCGATGCGCTGTCCACCGACCACGTGGTCCACGTGCTGAACCATCTGCTCGAAGGCGCCCGCGACGACGCACACGTTTTCCGCGCCGGCGCGGACGAGGTGAGGGCGCGGCGCCACAAGGACGTGCTCGCCGCGCGCGCCGCGCAATGCCAGGCCGCGGCCAGTCAGCTGGTGGAACTCGTCATCACCTGCGGCGGCCAGCCGGCGGGCGGCGGCACGGCGCTGGGCGCGGTGCACCGCGGCTGGGCGCACGTGAAGGCGGCGGTGGGCGTGGCGGCCAGCGAGTCGTCGGTGCTCGACGCCTGCGAGCGCGCCGACGACGCGGCCGTGGCGCGCTACCGCGAGGCGCTGGCGCTGGCGCCTACCCATGGGTATCCGGCAGATCCTGCAGATGCAGGCCCACGATGCGCAACGCGGCCACGCGCAGGTGCGTCTGCTGCTCAATACCCTGCGCGCTTGTCGGCAGTCGCAGCTGTAGCTTGCTTCCTGCCTTCGCACGCGGAAAAATCCGTCGCCGGGTGCGCCTTCGGGCGCGCCCCTTCTCAAGCTCACCGGCCCTGCGGGCAGGCACAAGGAGACAGGCGACATGGACTTTGAAGGCATCTATTGTTTCGACACCGCGTCGGTGCGATTCGCGGTGTATCCCGACGGTCCGGAGGGCGCGCGCATCGTCGCGCAGATTTCCGAAGACACGCTGCACGACGCGTTCGGCGTGCGCGAGATCGGTGACGCGTTGATTGACGCCTGCAAGGCGCATTTCGACGTGCTCATGGCCGTCGCCATCGTGCGCTACCGGGCGGCCCCCCGGCAACCGATCGAGCTGATCCCCGACGACTTCGGCGTGCACGCCTGAGCGCGCACAGCAGCCCGGGGCACGGGCTGTTCTCCGACAAGCCGAGGCGGTCAAGGCCTTACCCACTGCCTGCATCGGGCTTGCATAACCTGGAAAGGCTGGAGGCGAACCGAAGTCGGTCCTCGAACAACCGTTCCACTGGCCTTCAACGGGAGCGCCGGTGCCAACGACAACGAACCATCCCCGCCAGGGCGAACGCGACGTCTACCTTTTCCGCGAGGGAACCCACGCCCGGCTGTACGACCTGCTCGGCTGCCACCTCAACGAGGAAGAGGGCGGTGCAGGTTTCGCGGTGTGGGCGCCGAATGCCGCGTCGGTCTCGGTGGTCGGCGACTGGAACGGTTGGTCGGGCGATGCCGATCCGCTCGCGCCCAGCCCGGACGGCTCGGGCATCTGGCACGGGCATGCGCCCGGTGCCGCATCCGGCCAAGCCTACAAATACCGCATCCGCTCGCACCACGGCAACTACACGGTCGACAAGGCCGACCCGGTGGCGTTCAGCGCGGAGCCGCCGCCCGCCACCGCCTCGCGCGTCTGCGACCTGGCCTACACCTGGAGCGACGACGAATGGATGGCGACACGCGGCCAGCGCAACGCGCTCGATGCGCCGCAGTCGGTCTACGAGGTGCACCTGGGCTCGTGGCAGCGTCAGGACGGCCAGTTTCTCGGCTACCGCGAAGTCGCGCACCGGCTGGCCGCCTATGTGAACCAGATGGGCTTCACGCACGTGGAGCTCATGCCCGTGACCGAGCACCCGTTCTACGGTTCGTGGGGCTACCAGACCACCGGCTACTTCGCGCCCACGGCGCGCTTCGGTTCGCCGCAGGACTTCATGTACCTCGTCGACCACCTGCACCAGCAGGGCATCGGCGTGCTGCTCGACTGGGTGCCTTCGCACTTTCCGACCGACGAGCACGGGCTCGGTTTCTTCGACGGCACGCACCTGTACGAGCATGCCGATCCACGCCAGGGCTTCCACCCGGAGTGGAACTCCAGCATCTTCAACTACGGCCGGCCCGAGGTGCGCAGCTTCCTCGTGTCGTCGGGGCTGTTCTGGCTCGACAAGTACCACCTCGACGGCCTGCGCGTGGACGCCGTGGCGTCGATGCTCTACCTCGACTACGCGCGCAGCCACGGCGAGTGGGTGCCCAACCACCACGGCGGGCGCGAGAACCTGGAGGCCATCGACTTCCTGCAGACGTTGAACCGCGCCGTGTACCGCGCGCACCCCGACACCGTCACCGTGGCCGAGGAGTCGACCGCGTGGCCGCGCGTCTCGCGCCCCACCGACATGGACGGCCTGGGCTTCGGCGAGAAATGGAACATGGGCTGGATGCACGACGCGCTGGTCTACATGAAGGAAGAGCCGGTCCATCGCAAGTACCACCACCACAAGCTGACCTTCTCGCTGGTGTACGCCTTCCACGAGAACTTCGTGCTGCCGCTCTCGCACGACGAAGTGGTGCACGGCAAGGGCTCGCTGCTCAACAAGATGCCCGGCGACAGCTGGCAGCAGTTTGCCAACCTGCGCGCGCTGTACGGCTTCATGTGGGCGCACCCGGGAAAGAAGCTGCTCTTCATGGGCGGCGAGTTCGGCCAGCGCCGCGAGTGGACGCACGACGGCGAACTGGAATGGTGGGTCTGCGAACAGGAAGGGCACGGCGGCCTGCAGCGCCTGGTGGCGCAGCTCAACCGCGTGTACCGCGGTGCGCCCGCGCTGCACCAGGTCGACTTCTCGTCGGCGGGGTTCGAGTGGGTGGCGGCCGACGACGCCGACACCAGCGTGTTCGCGTTCCTGCGCAAGGCCGGCGACGGCAGCCCGCCGCTGCTGGTGGTGAGCAACATGACGCCGGTGCCGCGCACCAACTACCTGCTGGGCGTGCCGCTCGGCGGCCACTGGCAGGAGGTGATCAACACCGACGCCACGGAATTCGGCGGCTCGGGCTGGGGCAACTTCGGCGGCGTCGATGCGGCGCCCGTGCGCTCCCACGGCCGCAGGCAATCGGTGTCCCTCACCTTGCCGCCCCTGTCCACGCTGATCCTGGAGCACGTTGCCCGATGAAGAACATCTTTTCGACCAAGCCCGCCGCAGCCGCCAACGACGGCGTCGACATCGCCTTGAACGACGGCGCCGTGCGCGCGGTCATCGATGCCGTGCTGCCGAGCGTGGACCACGGCCGCTTCGCCGTGAAGTGCGTGGCCGGCGAGCGCGTGCCGGTGCGCGCCCATTGCTTCACCGACGGCCACGACGTGGTGCGCGTGCAGCTGTGCTGGCGCGCGCATGATCAGCCCGCCTTTCGCGAAGTGCCGATGAAGCCGCTGGGCAACGACGTGTGGGAGGCCGCATTCTCGCCGCCGTCGCCGGGGCGCTATGTCTACACCGTCGTCGCGTGGGTCGACCCCTTCGAGTCGTGGCGCAGCGAGATGACGCGGCGCGTCGACCCCGACGACGTGCG
Source organism: Variovorax sp. YR752 (assembly GCF_943372545.1). NCBI lineage: Bacteria > Pseudomonadati > Pseudomonadota > Betaproteobacteria > Burkholderiales > Comamonadaceae > Variovorax > Variovorax sp. YR752. The sequence goes on from NZ_CALRZC010000054.1 coordinate 16,450, forward strand.
CATTGCCGCGCAGGTCGGCGCGCTCGAAATCGCCGCCGCCGCATCGCGCGCCGAGGGTGCCGACCGCCTCGCCCTGCAGCGCTGGGCCACCGAGCTCGATGCCGTGGCGGCCAGCCCCGGGTCCGACCTGGTGTCGCTGAAGGCGCTGGCGCTGGACGACGAATACGCCGAACTGGCGCGACGCCATCCTGACCGCCAGCACGCGGTGCGCCATTCGGTCGAGTTGCCGCTGTTCGCCGACCGCGAGCGCGCGCGCTTCAGCACCTGGTACGAACTCTTTCCGCGTTCGACCGGCCCCGCGCCCGGCGTGCACGGCACCTTCAAGGACGTGGAGGCGCGCCTGCCGGCCATCGCCGCCATGGGCTTCGACGTGCTGTACTTTCCGCCGATCCACCCCATCGGCCGCGAGCAGCGCAAGGGGCCCAACAACGCACTGCAGGCCGGCCCCGACGACGTGGGCAGCCCCTGGGCCATCGGTGCGGCCGAAGGCGGGCACACGGCGATCCTGCCGGCGCTTGGCACGGCCGAAGACTTCCGCCACCTGGTGGCGCGCGCCGGGGAGCACGGCCTGGAGATTGCGCTGGACATCGCCTTCCAGTGCGCGCCCGACCACCCCTACGTGAAGGCGCACCCCGGCTGGTTCCGCTGGCGGCCCGACGGCACCGTGCAGTACGCGGAGAACCCGCCCAAGAAGTACCAGGACATCTACCCCTTCAACTTCGAGTGCGAGGACTGGCGCGGCCTGTGGGCCGAGCTCAAGCGCGTGATCGACCACTGGATCGGGGAGGGCGTGCGCATCTTCCGCGTCGACAACCCGCACACCAAGGCCTTCCCGTTCTGGGAGTGGGTCATCGGCGAGGTGAAGCGCGCGCACCCCGACGTGATCTTTCTGGCCGAGGCCTTCACGCGGCCGAAGGTGATGCACCGGCTCGCCAAGCTGGGCTTCTCGCAGAGCTACACCTACTTCACCTGGCGCAACACCAAGGAAGAGCTGCAGGCGTACTTCACCGAGCTCTCGACCGAGCCCGGCATCGACTACTTCCGTCCCAACGCCTGGCCCAACACGCCCGACATCCTGCACGAGCAGCTGCAGACCGGCGAGACCGCCGTCTACATGTCGCGCCTCGTGCTGGCCGCCACGCTCGCGGCCAACTACGGCCTCTACGGGCCGGCCTACGAACGGCGCGAGCACCTGCCGCGCAGCGCCGGCAGCGAGGAATACCTCGACTCCGAGAAGTACCAGCTGCGCCACCGGCCCGACGACGACCCGGACAGCCTCGAGCCCTTCATTGCGCAGGTGAACCGTATCCGCCGCGAGAACCCGGCGCTGCAGCGCGACCGCGGCCTGCGCTTCCTGCACATCGACAACGACCAATTGCTGGCCTATGCCAAGGCATCGCCCGACGGCGAGAACGTGATCGTCACCGTGGTCAACCTCGACCCACACCACGTGCAGACCGGCTGGGTCGGGTTGGAGCCCGCGAGCGTGGGCGTGAAGGACGGGCAGGCGTTCCAGATGCACGACCTGCTGAGCAACCAGCGCTTCACCTGGCAGGGCGACTGGCACTACATCCGGCTCGACCCCCGCAGCGTGCCCGCGCACATCTTCGTGGTGCGTCGCCGCCATGGCGACGAGCGCGACTTCGACTACTTTCTCTAAGTTCTCCAAGATCAGGAAGGCGAATCGCCCATGAACGCACCCGTCTCCCACATCGCGCTCGAAACCGTCGAGATCGACACCAGCGACGATCCGCTGTGGTACCGCGACGCGGTGATCTACCAGCTCAACGTCAAGGCCTTCTTCGACTCCAACAACGACGGCATGGGCGACTTCCGGGGCGTGACCGCCAAGCTCGATTACGTGAAGGAGCTGGGCGTCAACACCATCTGGCTCATGCCGTTCTACCCGTCGCCCCTGCGCGACGACGGCTACGACATCTCCGGGTACGAAGACGTGCATCCGCAGTACGGCACGCTCGACGACTTCCGCGAGATGCTGGCCGAAGCGCACAAGCGCGGCCTGCGCGTGATCACCGAGCTGGTCATCAACCACACCTCGAACGAGCACCCGTGGTTCAAGGCCGCGCGGCTGGCGCCGCCCGGTTCGCCCGAGCGCGACTTCTACGTGTGGAGCGACACCGACCAGATCTACCAGGGCACGCGGATCATCTTCACCGACACGGAAACCTCGAACTGGACCTGGGACCCGGTGGCCAAGCAGTACTTCTGGCACCGCTTCTTCAGCCACCAGCCCGACCTGAACTTCGACAACCCGGCGGTGCTCGAGGCCATCTTCAAGACCATGCGCTTCTGGCTCGACATGGGCGTGGACGGCTTCCGGCTCGACGCCATTCCCTACCTGGTGGAGCGCGACGGCACCAGCAACGAGAACCTGCCCGAGACGCACGCGGTGATCAAGCAGCTGCGCGCCGCCATCGACGCGCAGTACAAGAACCGCTTTCTTCTGGCCGAGGCCAACATGTGGCCCGAAGACGTGCGCGAGTATTTCGGCGATGGCGACGAGTGCCACATGGCGTACCACTTTCCGCTGATGCCGCGCATGTACATGGCCATCGCGCAGGAAGACCGGCACCCCATCGTCGAGATCATGGCGCAGACGCCCGACATTCCCGAGGGCTGCCAGTGGGCCATCTTCCTGCGCAACCACGACGAGCTCACGCTCGAGATGGTGACCAGCAAGGAGCGCGACTACATGTACACCATGTATGCGGCCGACATGCGCGCGCGCATCAACCTGGGCATCCGCCGGCGGCTGGCGCCGCTGATGGAAAACGACATGGACCGCGTCAAGCTCATGAACGGCATGCTGCTGTCGATGCCGGGCTCGCCCATCATCTATTACGGCGACGAGATCGGCATGGGCGACAACGTGTTCGTGGGCGACCGCAACGGCGTGCGCACGCCCATGCAGTGGAGCCCCGACCGCAACGCCGGCTTCTCGCGCACCGACCCGCAGCGCCTGTACCTGCAGCCGATCATGGACCCGATGTTCGGCTACGAAGCGCTCAACGTGGAAGCGCAGGCGCGCGACGCCAGCTCGCTGCTCAACTGGACCAAGCGCATGCTCGCCGTGCGCAAGACCAGCTACGCCTTCGGGCGCGGGCGGCGGCGCTTTCTCAAGCCGGGCAACCGCAAGATCCTGGCCTACCTGAGCGAGTACGACGGCGACGTGATCCTCACCGTGTTCAATCTCTCGCGCGCCGCACAGCCGGTGGAACTCGACCTGTCGGAGTTCAAGGGCTTCGTGCCCATCGAGATGCTGGGCCGCGCGCCGTTCCCGCCCATCGGCGAGCTGCCTTACTTGCTCACGATGTCGTCGTACGGCTTCTACTGGTTCAAGCTCACGGCCGAGGCCGATGCGCCGAGCTGGCACCAGGAAGGCGTGGCGCTGCAGGAGTGGCCCACGCTCGTGCTGTTCGACGGCTGGACCAGCTTCTTCCGCGAGCGCGTGATGCCGTGGCGCATCGGCATGTCGGAGCGCATGCGCGCCCAGTTCGAAACCGAGACGCTGCCGCGCCACATCGAGATCCAGCGCTGGTACGCCTCCAAGGGCACGGCCATCCGGCGTGCGCGCGTGGCCGACCATGCCGTGTGGGACGTGGACGGCCTGAGCTGGATGCTGGCGCTGCTCGACCTCGAAGGCCCGGCCGGCGGCGCCACCTACTTCATGCCGCTGGCCCTGGCGTGGGAAGAGCGCGACGAGGAGCGCATGGCCGGCGTGGCGCAGGCCGCGCTCGCCAAGGTGCGCCAGCAGGCGCAGGTCGGCCTCATGGGCGACGCCTTCTACGATGAGGCCTTCTGCCGCGCGCTGCTGCGCACCATCGCCAGCGGTGCCGAGTTGCCCACCGCCAACGGCAAGCTGGTGTTCCGGCCGACGGCGGCCTTCGCAGGCCTGCAGGTCGACATCGACGCCCTGGCCGTCGGACGCCCGAGCGGCGTGAGCAGCAACACCGTCATCACGCTGGACGAAACGCTGTTCCTCAAAGGCTACCGTCATGTGCGCGAGGGCATCAACCCCGAGCTGGAGATGGGCCGCTTCCTCACCGAAGACGCGCACTACCCGCACTGCGTGCCCGTGCTCGGCGCGCTCGAGTACCTGACGAACGACGGCCGCACTATGACGCTGGCGATGGTGCAGAGCTACATGCCCAACCAGGGCGACGGATGGGACCACACGCTCGGCTACCTGGAGCGCTTCCTGCGCGATGCGGCCACCACCGACGGCGAGGCGCGAGGCCGGGTCGAAGGTGCCGAGGTGGCCGCGGTGCACGGCGGCTTCCTGGCGCTCATGGCCACGCTGGGGCGGCGCACCGCCGAGCTGCACCGGGCGCTCGCCGTGCGCACCGGCGCAGCGGCCTTCGACCCCGAGCCGCTTGCGGCGGCCGACTTCGCCAGCTTCAAGACGCTGGCCGCGAGCGACGCCACCGCCACGCTCGCGCTGCTGCGCGAACGCCTGGACCTCGTGCCCGGCGCCGCGCAGGCCGACGCGCGCACCTTGCTGGACGCGGCCGATGCGCTGCAGGCGAGCATCGCGGCGCGCCATCCGGTGGAAGGCGGTGGCATCAAGAGCCGCTACCACGGCGACTACCACCTGGGCCAGGTGCTGGTGAAGGACAACGACTTCGTCATCATCGACTTCGAGGGCGAGCCCGCGCGCAGCTTCGAGGAGCGCCGCACCAAGAGCTCGCCGCTGCGCGACGTGGCGAGCATGCTGCGCTCGTTCAACTACGCGCGCTGGTCGGCGCTGCGGCGCGTGGCGCAAAGCCCCGAAGAAGCCCAGCGGCTGGCCGCGCCGGCCATCGCCTGGGAACGCGCCACGCGCGAAGCGTTCCTGGGCGGCTACGGCGCCGACGGGGCGCCGATCGACGCCGAACTGCTCGCGCTGTTCGAACTCGACAAGGCCCTGTACGAGCTGCGCTACGAGCTCGACAACCGCATCGACTGGGCCCAGGTGCCGCTGCACGGCGTGCTCGCGTTGATCAACGCGCCGCGTGCCTGATCCACCACCTACAGCCATCCCCAGCCACCTCACCGGAAGACACACCATGGAAAACTTCGGCATTCACCTGGAGCCGCTGCGCGCCATCCTCTACCAGGTCGGCGCCTTCATTCCGCGCCTGCTGATCGGGCTGGTGGTCGTGCTCGTCGGCTGGCTGGTCGCCAAGGCGGCCCGCTTTGCCGTGACCAAGGCGCTGCGCGCCGTCAACTTCAACGTGCTCACCGAACGCGCGGGGCTGGACAACTTCCTGCGCCAGGGCGGGTTCCAGGGCGACACCAGCAGCCTGTTCGGCGTGCTGATGTACTGGCTGGTGATCCTGGCCTCGCTGCTCATCGCCTTCAACGGCATGGGGCTGAGCTACATCGCCGACCTGCTGGGGCGCATCGTCTGGTTCGTGCCCAACGTGTTCGTGGCGCTGCTGGTGCTGGCTTTCGGCTCGTACTTTGCGCGCTTCGTGGGCGAGGCCGTGGGCAGCTATTTCCGCAGCGTGAAGATGCAGGACGCCGTGCTCTTCGGCAAGGTCGCCCAGTACGCCGTGATGGCCTTCGTGATCCTCATCGCGCTCGACCAGGTGAAGGTGGGCGGCGACATCGTGCGCGAGAGCTTCCTCGTGATTCTGGCCGGCGTGGTTTTTGCATTGGCGCTGGCTTTCGGCCTGGCAGGCAAGGACTGGGCGAAGGCGCAGATCGAGCGCTGGTGGCCCAAACAGGTGCAGGTCAGCGGCAGCAGCAAGACAGCCCCGCCCGTCGTGACGCCCGTGGGCACGCCGCCACGCTTCGACACCACCGACCGTCCACCCCGTTGAATTTTCTTTCCACGCCCATCGGCCCCTGAATGACATCCAAGACCCATCCGACGATCACGGCCGTCTGGCCCGGCCGACCTTATCCGCGCGGCGCCACCTGGGACGGGGAGGGCGTCAACTTCGCGCTCTTTTCGCAGCACGCCGACAAGGTCGAACTCTGCCTGTTCGACGAACGCGGCCGGCATGAACTGCAGCGCATTGCGCTGCGCGAGCGCACCGACGGCGTGTGGCACTGCTACCTGCCCGAGGCCCGCCCCGGCCAGGCCTACGGCTACCGCGTGCACGGGCCCTACAAGCCCGAGGAAGGGCACCGCTTCAACCCGCACAAGCTGCTCGTCGATCCGTACGCGAAAGACCTCGTGGGCGAGCTGCGCTGGGGCGATGCGCTCTACGGCTACACGGTCGGCAGCAAGCGCGAAGACCTGTCCTTCGACCGCCGCGACAGCGCGCCACTCATGCCCAAGGGCCGCGTGCTCGAAACCGCCTTCACCTGGGGCGACGACCGCCGCCCCTCGGTGCCATGGCAGGACATGGTGATCTGCGAGATGCACGTGCGCGGCTTCACCATGACGCACCCCGACGTGCCGCCCGAACTGCGCGGCACCTACGCCGCGCTCGGCTGCGCGCCGGTGGTCGACCACCTCAAGCGCCTGGGCGTGACCACGGTCGAGCTGCTGCCTGTTCACAGCTTCCTGAACGACCGCCACCTGGCCGAGAAGGGGCTGCGGAACTACTGGGGCTACAACACGCTGGCCTTCTTCGCCCCCGAAATGCGCTACAGCGCCTCGGGCAAGGTGAAGGAGTTCAAGACCATGGTCAAGACGCTGCACTCCGCGGGCATCGAGGTGATCCTCGACGTGGTCTACAACCACACCTGCGAAGGCAACCAGCTCGGGCCGACGCTCTCGATGCGCGGCGTGGACAACGCCAGCTACTACATCGCCAACGCCGACAACCGCCGCTACTACGACGACTTCACCGGCTGCGGCAACACCGTCAATCTCGAGCATCCGCATGCGCTGCAGCTGGTGATGGACTCGCTGCGCTACTGGGCCGAAGAGATGCACGTCGACGGCTTTCGCTTCGACCTGGCCTCGGCGCTGGCGCGCGAGTCGGGCAAGGTCGAGAACCTCGGCGGCTTCTTCGACGCGATCCGGCAAGACCCGACGCTCAACCGCGTGAAGCTCATCGCCGAACCGTGGGACCTGGGCCACGGCGGCTACCAGGTCGGCAACTTTCCGCTCGGCTGGGCCGAGTGGAACGACCAGTACCGCGACGGCCTGCGCGGCTTCTGGAAAGGCGATGGCGGCCTCATCGGCGAGGTGGCCAAGCGCGTCACCGGCTCGGAAGACCTGTACGGCTGGTCGGGCAAGCGGCCCACGGCGAGCATCAACTTCATCACCGCGCACGACGGCTTCACGCTGCACGACCTGGTGTCGTACAACGACAAGCACAACGAAGCCAACGGCGAAGACAACCGCGACGGCAACAGCCACAACGTGTCGTGGAACTGCGGCGTCGAAGGCCCCACCGACGACCCCGAGGTGCTCGCCCTGCGCGAGCGCCAGAAGCGCAACCTGCTGGCCACGCTCTTGTTGTCGCAGGGCGTGCCGATGCTGCTGGCCGGCGACGAGCGCGGCCACACGCAACAGGGCAACAACAACGTCTACTGCCAGGACAACGAACTCGGCTGGATCGACTGGGCGCCCACGCCCGAGCGGCTGGCGCTCACGACCTTCGTCGAGCGCATGGTGGCGCTGCGCCGCGCGCACCCGTCGTTCCGGCGCCGCAACTTCTTTGCGGGCAAGCCGGCCGAAGGCGAGACGCTCACCGACGTGCACTGGCTCAAGCCCGACGGCGCCGAGATGCGCCCCGAAGACTGGAACGACACCAACGCGCGCTGCATCGCGATGTACATCCCCGGCGGCGGCATCGCCGACCGCGGGCCGCGTGGCGAGGCGCAGCACGACGACGACTTTCTGGTGCTGATGAACGCGCACCACGACGAGATTGCCTTCACGCTGCCGGCGATGCCGCACGGCGCATGGCGGCTGCTCGTGGACACCGCGAGCAATTCGCCGCCGCCGACCACCGACGATGCCGCGTCGCTCGCGCCCGCGTGGAGCGAGCCCGCCTATCCGCTGCAATGCCGCTCACTCGTCGTGATGAGCCGGCCGGATGTACGGCCATGAGTGCGCATTGCCACGCCATGCCATTCGGCGCCACGGTGCGGGAGAAGGGCGTCGAGTTCGCGGTCTGGGCGCCGTCGGCGGAGACCGTCGTGCTCGAACATCCCCTGGCGTCGCAGCCGATGACGCGCGACGCCAAGGGCTGGCACCGCCTGACGGTGCTCGATGCGCAACACGGCGACCGCTACAGCTTCCGCCTGCCCGACGGCACGCGCGTGCCTGACCCGGCGTCGCGCTTCAACCCTGACGACGTGCACGGGCCGAGCACGGTGATCGACCCGCGCCGCTTCGACTGGACCGACGACGCCTGGCGCGGGCGGCCGTGGGAAGAGGCCGTGGTCTACGAACTGCATGTGGGCACCTTCACCGACGAAGGCACGCTGCGCGCCGCGACGGCGCGGCTCGGCGAGCTGGCCGAACTGGGCATCACCGCGGTCGAGCTGATGCCGCTCGCCGACTTTCCGGGACGCCGCAACTGGGGCTACGACGGCGTGCTGCCGTTCGCGCCCGACGCCTCTTACGGCACGCCCGACGACCTGAAGGCGCTGGTCGATGCCGCGCATGCGCTCGGCCTCATGGTGCTGCTCGACGTGGTCTACAACCACTTCGGGCCCGAGGGCAACTACCTGCATGCGTACTGCCCCGAGTTCTTCAACGCGGGCAGGCAGACGCCCTGGGGCGCGGCCATCAACTTCGACGGGCCGCGCTCGCGCACGGTGCGCGATTTCTTCATTCACAACGCGCTCTACTGGGTGGAGGAGTTCCGCTTCGACGGCCTGCGCATGGACGCGGTGCACGCCATCCACGACGAGACGCGGCCGCGCATCGTGCATGAGATCCGCGAGGCGCTGAACAACGGCCCGGCCCGCGAACGCCATGTGCACCTGGTGCTCGAGAACGACGCCAACCAGGCCTCGATGCTGCTGCGCGACAGCCGCGGCCGGCCCGTGGCCGGCACGGCGCAGTGGAACGACGACCTGCACCATGCGGTGCATGTGCTGGTCACCGGCGAAGGCGACGGCTACTACGCCGACTATGCCGACGACCCCGTGCGCCGGCTCGCACAGGCGCTGGCCGAGGGCTTCATCTACCAGGGGCAGCCGTCCGCCTTCCGCCACGGCGAGGCGCGCGGCGAACCGAGCACGCGGCTGCCATCGACGGCTTTCGTGTCGTTCCTGCAGACGCACGACCAGGTCGGCAACCGCGCCTTCGGCGAGCGCATCCACGCGCTGGGCGATTCGGTGCTGGTGCGTGCGGCCATGGCCTGCCTGCTGCTGTCGCCGCACGTGCCGATGCTGTTCATGGGCGACGAGTTCGCGGCCTCCACGCCGTTCCAGTACTTCTGCGATTTCGGACCGGACCTGGCGAGCGCCGTGTCCGAAGGACGGCGCGCGGAGTTCGGCGGCTTCGCCGCTTTTGCAGACGAAGCCGCCCGCGCGCGCATTCCCGATCCGAATGCCGAGGCGACCTTCATGGCGTCGAAGCTGCGCTGGCGTGAACGCGGCACGCGTGCGCACTTTGCGTGGCTGTGCGAGGTGCAGCAGCTGCTGGCACTGCGCCATCGCCTCATCGTGCCCCGGCTCGGTGGCATGGCGGGCGCGGGCAGCTGGCGGTGCGAGAACGGCACGCTGCAGGTGCAATGGGCCCTGGGCGCGGCACGGCTTTACATGCTGGCGCACTTCGGAACGCAGCCCGTGGAACTGCTCGCCGACCTGCCGGGCGAGGTGGTCCACAGCGACGGGGTGACGCGCGGCGACAGCACGCTGAGCCTGGGGCGCGGCGCGGTCCACGTGACGCTGGAAGCACTGCATGGCGGATGACGCGTTCCGCCAGCTGTGCGCGCACTTCGGCATCGCGCCCGGCTATTTCGATGCCTTCGGCGTCCGACGCGAAGCCTCCACCGACAGCCTGATCGCGCTGCTGGCCGAGTTCGGCGTGCGGCTCGACAGCACCGCCGACGCGGGCCCCGCATTGGCAACAGCCCGTCGCGTGCGCTGGGCGCAGGCGCTGCCGCCGGTGCAGGTCGTGCGGGCCGGAAGCGTCGCGTGGTCGGTGACTCTGCGGATGCCGGTGTCGCTGAGCCGGCTGCGCTGGCAGCTCGCGGACGAGCACGGGCGGGAGGTGGAAGGCGAGGCCGATGCCCACGCTTTTGCCGAGACGGATCGCACCGACATCGACGGTGTTGCCTGGTGCCAGCGCACATTGCAGATACCGCTGGCGCTCGAAGCCGGCTACCACCGGCTGCACATCGATGGCCTGCGTGGCGAGACCTGCGTGCTGGCCTCGCCGGGCCGCTGCTACCGGCCGCCCGCGGTGCGCGACGGCGGGCGCGTCTGGGGCCCGGCCGTGCAGCTGTACAGCCTGCGCTCGCCGCGCAACTGGGGCATCGGCGACTTCGGCGATCTCGAAGACCTGGCCGTTCGCATGGCGGCGCAGGGGGCCGACGTCATCGGGCTCAACCCGCTGCATGCGCTGTTCGCGAGCACGCCGCTGCACACGAGCCCGTACAGCCCGTCGTCGCGCCAGCAGCTCAACGTGCTGTGCATCGACGTGGAGGCGGTCGACGGTTTCGAGGCCTGCGATGCAGCCCGCGCACGCGTGCAGTCGCCCGACTTCCAGGCGCGGCTCGCCGCGTTGCGCGCGAGCCCGTTGGTCGACCACGCCGGCGTGGCCGCAGCGAAGTTCGAGGTGCTCGCGCTGCTCTTCACGCATTTCTGCGCACGGCACCTGCCCGTGGACAGCACCCCCAGCGAGACAGGTCGGGCGTTCCTCGCCTTCGTCGCGGAGCGCGGCGAAGCGCTGCGCCAGCACGCGCTGTTCGAAACGCTGCAGGCCCACTTCCTCGCGACCGAAGGCGGCGCGTGGGACTGGCACGACTGGCCTGCTGCCTACCGTGACCCCGATTCGGCCAAGGTGACCGCGTTTGCCGTGGCGCATGCATCGCGCGTGCAGTTCCACCAGTACCTGCAGTGGGTGGCGGCGCGGCAGCTGGCGCGGGTGGCGGCGCGCTGCGATGCGCTCGGCATGGGCATCGGCCTGTACATGGACCTCGCGGTGTCGGTGGATCGCGCCGGCTCCGACGCCTGGGGCGCGCAGCAGGTGTTCGCGTCCGGCGCCAGCGTGGGCGCACCGCCCGACGAGTTCAACCCCGCCGGCCAGGGCTGGGGCCTGCCGCCGCTGCGTCCCGACCGCCTGCGCGCCGAGGGCCATCGCTTCTTCATCGAGACGCTGCGCGCCGCCATGCGCGGCGCGGGCGCGCTGCGCATCGACCACGTGATGGGCCTGATGCGGCTGTTCTGGATTCCGCGCGGGGCCAGCGCGCGCGAAGGCGCGTATGTGTCCTACCCGCTGGACGAGATGCTCGCCATCGTGGCGATCGAAAGCCACCGCAACCGCTGCATGGTGGTGGGCGAAGACCTCGGCACGGTCGAGGATGCGGTGCGCGAAGCGCTTGCGCAGGCCGACGTGCTCTCGTACCGCCTGCTGTATTTCGAGAAGCAGCACGACGTCGGCCGCTTCAACCCGCCCGAGGCTTACCCGGCCGCCGCGCTGGTCGCGATCGGCACGCACGACCTCGCGACCTTCGCCGGCTGGTGGACCGCTGCCGACCTGCGCGAACGCCTCGCGCTCGACCTGTTCCCCGACCCCGCGGTGTTCGACCAGCAGCTCATGGACCGCGCGCAGGAGCGCATCGCGTTGATGCAGGCGCTGCAGCAGGCGGGCCTGCTGTCGCGCGAGGAGGTGGGGCAGGCCGCGGGGCGCGCGCTGCCGTCCGCGCGCCTCGTGGAAGCGGCGCACGCCTTCCTCGCGGCGACACCCTCGGCCCTGATGATGGTGCAGCTCGAAGACGTGGCCGGCGTGGTCGCGCAGGCCAACCTGCCCGGCACGGTCGACACGCACCCGAACTGGCGACGCAAGCTGCCCGAATCGGTGGCGGCGCTGGTGAGCGGCGAACGCATGCGCGCGCTGGGCGAGGCCTTGCGGGCGGCGCGGCCTCGCAAGGTCGAAACCCGCACCGAACCGCCCGGCCTGCAGACCCGCGTGCCGCGCGCCACCTACCGGCTGCAGTTCCACAAGGGCTTCGGCTTCGACGACGCGATCCGCGTGCTGCCGTACCTCGCGCAGCTCGGCGTGAGCCACGTGTACTGCTCGCCGATCCAGCGCGCCCGCGCGGGCAGCATGCACGGCTACGACGTGGTCGCCCATGCGCAGGTCAACCCCGAGCTCGGCGGCGAAGAGGGCTTTGCGCGCTTCGTCGACGCGCTGAAGGCCCACGGCCTCGGCCAGCTGCTCGACATGGTGCCCAACCACATGGGCGTGTTCGGCGCCGACAACGCGTGGTGGATGGACGTGCTGGAGAACGGCCCCGCCTCGCCGTTCGCGCCGTATTTCGACATCGACTGGCACCCGCTCAACGTCGAGCTGACCGGCAAGGTGCTGCTGCCCGTGCTGGGCGTGCACTACGGCGAAGCGCTGGACAACGGCGAGCTGGTGCTGCGCTTCGAGGCCGACACGGGCAGCCTCGCCCTCGGCTACTACGAGCACCGTTTTCCGCTCGCGCCCGAGAGCTATCCCTTCGTGCTCGAGCGCGCGCTCGCGCGGCTGGGCGATGCGGCGGCGTGCGACCGGCTCGCGAGCCTGTCGACCGCGTTCGGACACCTGCCGCGGCGGGACACGGCTTCTCCCCAGGCGCAGGCCGAGCGCGTGCGTGACAAGGAGTTGCTCAAGGCCCGGCTCGCGCGGCTGGCGCTGCGCCATCCGGCGGTCGCGCAGGCGCTCGCGGCGTCGGTGGCCGAGCTCAACCTGGCCCAGCCCGACGCGCGCGATGCGCTGCACCGGCTCATCGAGTCGCAGGCTTACCGGCTCGCGCACTGGCGCGTGGCGGCAGACGAGATCAACTACCGCCGCTTCTTCGACATCAACGACCTGGCGGCCGTGCGCATGGAGCGCGACGAGGTGTTCGAGGCGACGCAGTCGTTCGCGCTCGACCTCGCGGCGGCGGGCGTGGTGGACGGCCTGCGCATCGACCACCCCGACGGCCTGTACGACCCGGCGGACTACTTTCGCAAACTGCAGGAGGGCTATGCGCGCCGCGCCGGGCTCGTGCTGCCCACGCACGATGCCGACGGCCGACCCGCGCGTCCGCTGTACGTGGTGGCCGAGAAGATCGCCGGCGCGCACGAAGAGGTGCCCGACCGCTGGCACGTGCACGGCACCACCGGCTACCGCTTCGCGAACGTGGCCAACGGCGTGCTCGTCGACACCACGGCCGAGGCCGCCGTGGTGTATGCCTGGCAGCGCTTCACCGGCGAGACGGACGACTTCGCGGCGGTCTGCCGGGCGGGGCGGCGCGAGGTGATGCGCAATGCGCTCTCATCGGAGCTGAACGTGCTCTCCACCGAGCTGCTGCGCATCGCGCGGGCCGACCGCCGCACGCGCGACTACACGCTCAATGCGCTGCGCCGCGCGCTGGCCGAGGTCGGCGCGTGCATGCCGGTCTACCGGACGTACATCGTCGACGGTCCCTCGGCGCAGGACGCGCGCTTCATCGACGAGGCCGTGGACGAGGCGGTGCGGCAGAGCGGCGACGCCGACCGCTCGGTCTTCGACTTCGTGCGCAGCGCGCTGCGCGGCGAGGCCGTCGCCTCGGCACCGGCCGCGCTCGCCGAGCGCGTGCGACGCTTCTCTGTGCGCTTCCAGCAGTTCAGCGCGCCGGTGGCGGCCAAGGGCGTGGAGGACACGGCGTTCTACCGCTACTTTCCGCTCAGTGCGCTCAACGAGGTGGGCGGCGAGCCCGACCGGTTCGGCATCGAGGTCGAGGACTTCCACGCATCGAGCGCCGACCGCGCGCAGCGCTGGCCCCACACCATGCTCGCGACCTCGACGCACGACAACAAGCGCTCGGAAGACGTGCGCCACCGTATCGACGTGCTGTCCGAAATGCCCGAGGAATGGATGCAGGCGCTCGCGCGCTGGCACGGCCTGTGCCGCAGTGCGCGAAGCAGGCTCGCCAGCGGCGAAGCGCCATCGCGCACCGACGAGTACCTGCTCTACCAGACGCTGCTGGGCACCTTGCCGGTGGGCGGACTCGACGCCGACACCGCGCCGGGCTTCAGCGATCGCATCTGGCAGTACATGCAGAAAGCCGCGCGCGAGGCCAAGCTGCGCACGCGGTGGTCGCAGCCCGATGCGGACTACGAGGCCAAGCTCGAACATTTCGTGCGCACGCTGCTGGCCGATCCGGCCTCGAACGACTGTCTAGCGGACATACAACGGCTGGCCGACACGATGGCGTGGTTCGGTGCCTGGAACGGCCTCACGCTCACCTTGCTGAAATACGGATCGCCCGGCGTGCCCGACCTCTACCAGGGCAGCGAACTCATCGAACTGAGCCTGGTCGACCCGGACAACCGGCGGCCGGTGAACTACGCGCTGCGGCAAGAGCGGCTGGCGGCGCTGCAGGCGATGGCGGGGCAGGGAGACCTGGCGGTGCAGGTGCGCGCGATGGTGGCGTCGCCGCACGACGGCCGCGCCAAGCTGTGGTTCATCTGGCGGCTGCTGTCATTGCGGCATGCGCAGCCGCTGCTGTTTCGCGAGGGCAGCTACGAGCCGCTGCAGGTCGAAGGACCGTTGGCACGGCATGTCGTCGCCTTCACGCGCCGGCACGAGGGGCAGATGCTCGTGGTCGTGACGGGGCGCCTGTTCGCCGCGTTGTCGCGCCGCAGTACGGGCGACGATGTGGCACCGGCGCTGCCCGATGCGCAGGTCTGGAAAGGCACGACGGTGCGCCTGCCCGAAGGCGTGAGGGAGGTGGCGTTCGAGAACCCGCTGACCGGTGAGTCGTTGACGGCCGGAGCAGGGCGCATCGACCTGGCCGACGCGCTGCGGTGCATGCCGTGGGGGGCGTTCCACGCCCGCACATCGTCCTGACGCTGACCCTGGCGCCGGTGCTTGGCGGCCTCTCAACCGATGCCGGGCTGCCGCAGCAGCTCGGCTTCATCGCCGGTGATCCTGCGTCAAGGTCGAATTTCGGTGACCTTCGCACCCTGCACCGACGCACCCGCCTCCAGGCCCACATTGGTCACCACGAAAGCGACCACGGGTTGCCGGAAGGTGCTCGAGTCGATCACGCCGTTGGCGCCGTAGCGTGCCAGCGCGACCGTCGCGTCGGCGCCCACGGTCCAGCCGCGGCTCTGGCGGAACTTGTCCAGCGCCTCCTTGGAGGTGAACACGTAGAAGACGGCCTTCGACTGGGCACCGGCCTGGAAGCCGATGGAGCCGGCGGTCGTGCTGTAGTAGGCCTGCGTGCGGCCTGCGGTGCGCAGGGCACCGCGACCATATTCAGCGCCTACGCCCAGGCTGCCGCCGACCACGGAAGGGAAGACCAGCACGCCCTGCGCGCCCGCAACGAGTGCGCGCGAGCCGGTGACGGTGTCGTAGAGCCGGGACAACGACGCGTCGACCTGGGCGTCGATGGCCGATGCCGACGAAGCCGGGACGTCGCTCGCCGCTCCGGTGGGGCGGGTGACCGTGCAGCCGGTCACGGCGAGGCTCGCCGCGATGGCGGCGACTGCAAGCAGGCGGGAAGGTGCGACGTACATGGCGAGTCCTCCAACAAGGGGGTGATGAATCGATCGGCAGCGCTTCGTCGGGTCAGGCCTCGACGGGTTGCGAAATGCCGCAGAGCGCTTCCGTGGCCGGCTTGGCCTTGGGCTCCTTCACCGCGACATCGGCCAGCGCCAGGATGCCCACCAGCCGCTTGTCGCGGTCGACGATGGGCAGGCGCCTCACCTGGTGCTCGGCCATGAGCTGCGCCGCATGATCGACGGCGTCGTCCTCGTAGGCCCAGCGGATGCCGTCCGACATGACGTCGCGCACCTTGGCGTTGCCGTCGTGTCCCTCGGCGATGCCGCGGATCGCAATGTCCCGGTCCGAGATCGCGCCGATCATGCGGTCGTTCTCGCCCACCGGCATCATCCCGAAGTCGCCGTCGCGCATGCGCTTGGCGGCCTCCGCGATGGTGGCGTCGGGACTGATGACCTCGACATCGCGGGTCATCACAGCGTTGACTTTTCGCATCTGGAATCCTTTGAAGAAAAGTGGGTGGGGCTGCCGCGGTCCGCGGCAGGAAATAGGGTGCGCACGGCTGCGAACCCGCGCAGATACAGGTCTAGTCTTCTCTGCGGCCCGAGGTGTAGGACAACCACCGAAAAGCCGGTGGTGCAAAGGAAGAACGCGTGGACGCCGCCCGGCGCGCGCTCCTCATTGCGGCGTTTGATGGTGCAAGGCCAGCAGCCACGCATCGCCCTCTTTCACGTACGTCGAACTGCACAGGGCGCGATAGACCACGCCTTCATGCCGTGACGCCGTCGCCGAATAGACCAGCAGGGCCACGTGGTCGGACGGCCTGAGCAGTTCTCGCTTTTCAAAGTTGGCGTGAACCCAGCGGCTGCCGGATTGAATCGAGTCCAGCGTCGCCGCGCGGTCCAGCACGCCCGCGGGGGCGGGGAACACCATCAGCGCGTGTTCGGACAGGTGCTGTTCGTAGAAGTCGGCGCCGGCAGACCAGAACTGTTCTTCGATGCGCCACAGGTTGTCATCGTCCATGGGAACCTCCTGCAGGGGGTTGCTCCCTCTCGTCGCTGGCATCGCGTGGCGGTGCATGAGCGGGCGCGATGTCCCGCGTCCACACCGCCACGTCGCGTTCCGTCATGCCGCTGACCGGCGTGAGGCGCCCGTCCACGTAGCCGGCCTGTTCGACATCGTGCAGGTACTGCTCGCGCGACAGCAGCGTGCCTGCGCACACGTGGCGCTCCGAGGGCGCGGGCGGGCCGTGCATTTCATCGGTGAGGCGCTCGACCAGGCGGGCCATGACCCAGTCGGGAATGCGGTGGCGCTCGCCGGGGTAGATGTAGCCGAACAGCGTCAGGTGCGTCAGCAGCACGCGCCAGTGCGGACCGAAGCGAACCAGCAGGCTGGCCCAATCGAGCCGCTCGGCGCGGGCCAGCAGCAGGTGGGCGATGTCGCCGCCGTCGTAGCGCTCGCGTTCCATGATGAAGGCCTTGGACAGCAGGCAGTCCTCGACGTTGGCCACGAGCACCGGCACGCCCAGAACGTCGGCGCGGCAGTTGCCGTGGAACCAGCGCGCGTCGACCGGCGTCACGCCATTGCCCGAGTTGAAGATCAGGTCGATGAACGCGTCGCCGTCATACACCTTCGCCAGCCAGTGCGGATAGGTGAGCTCGGTGCGCCAGCCGTGCCGCTGCATGAGCGGCGCGATGCGCTCGAAGTCTTCGCGCAGGATGAACAGGTCCAGGTCTTTCGTCGCGCGGCGGATGCCGGTGTAGCAGGCCAGCGAAAAGGCGCCGCCCACCAGGAACGGAATGCCCGCATCGCGCAGGGCACGCAGGCTCTGGCGGTAGAAGTCGGCCACGCGGGGCGGGACTTCTTCCTCGAGCGAGGGGGCGAGCGTGGTGGTCGATGGCATGCGTGAAAGGTCGCGCGGCCAAGCGGCGCCGGGCCAAAGCCAACGGCCCCATCGCGCGTCGGCAGGCGCCTACAGCCGCTGCGGGAAGAGGCCGATGACGGCCGCGCGCGGCGGGGTACAGGCTGGTTCCCACGTTTGAAGCGCAACCGACCGGATCACCCATGCCCACGCCCAAATCCTCATCCCACATCCGCTTCGCCGCCGTCGGCGACATCCATGTCCAGAAGGACGCCGGCGGCACCTTGCGCAGCCTGTTCGCGCAGGCGAATGAAGAAGCCGACGCGCTGCTGCTGTGCGGCGACCTGACCGACTACGGCACCGAAGAGGAAGCCCGCGTGCTCGCCGAGGAACTGGGGGCGGTGCACATTCCCATCGTCGCCGTGCTGGGCAACCACGACTACGAATCGGGCACGCCCGAGGTGGTGAGCGGCACGCTTGCGCACGCCGGCGTGCGCGTGCTCGACGGCTCGGTCTGCGAGATCGAAGGCGTGGGCATTGCGGGCGTGAAAGGGTTCGGCGGCGGCTTCGGTCGCGGCGCGCTGGGCGCGTGGGGTGAGCCCGCGATCAAGCTGTTCGTGCAGGAGGCGCTGAACGAGGCGATGAAGCTCGAATCGGCGCTGGCCAAGCTGCGCACGCGGCGGCGCATTGCGCTGCTGCACTACGCGCCGGTGGTCGGCACGGTCGAAGGAGAGCCGGTCGAAATCTTCCCGTTCCTGGGCAGCAGCCGGCTGGAAGACCCGCTGGTGCGTTACCCGATCGACGCCGTGTTCCACGGCCACGCGCACCGGGGCACGCTGCGGGCACGCACGATCAGCGGCGTGCCCGTCTACAACGTGGCCAAGCCGCTGCTGCAGCGCAGCCGGCCCGACGTGGCACCGTTCTTTCTCTACGAGTTGCCGCGCGAGCCCGCCGACGCCAGGGCGCCGTCAGCGCCCTAGCAGGCCGAGCGCGCTCAGTTCCCGCTCGCTCGCAAGAACGGAAACCGTGCGTCGAGCGAGGCCACTTCGGGCAGCACATACACCGCGCGTCCCCGGCTCGCGAACATCGGCTTCACGTGCCGGTCGTAGAACGCCGCCGGCACGTTGATGCATCCGTACGAGATGCGGTTGTCGCTCGCGGTGGCGGAGGCCAGCCGCTGCAGCCGCTGCTCGCTGGGGTTGGTGGCCCGCACGCGGTGCATCGAGATCGCGGCGTCGTAGTCGATCCAGGTGATGTCTTCGCCCGAGGTGTTGGTGCCCGGTTCGGCGTTGAAGCGCCCCGCGGGTGTCGTGCGCTCCTCGGTGCGGATCTCGGCCATGGGCCGGCTGCCGATGCCGGGAACCGAGTCGTCGCCCCGGGCCAGGCCGAGCAGCACGGGGGACGACGCGGTCATGCGCCCGTCGCGGTCGAACAGGTACAGGCGTGCGGCCGTCTTGTCGAGGACGGCGAACGGCTGCGACGCGTTGTCCCCGGCGGCGGCGGCCGCCTGGGCAAACTGTTCAGCCGCAGGGAGCGGCCCGGCGCTGGCGGCGCTGGCGGGTTGAGGTGGCAGGCCCGCCAGTGCCGCAACCAGCATCACCCCTGCGAACGACGCGACCGTGAACCGGGTCGCGCGCTGCACGGGGGCCGATGCGGGAGGCCGTCCGCCGGGCTCAGTTGCGGTCGGCACGTGCGGGCCGCGGATCGTTGGCGGCCATGGTCGACGTATCGGTGCTCGGGGGCGGGGTGTTCATCGTGCTCGAACCCGTGCTGCCAGTGCTCGGCGCCGGCGACATGGTGCTGCCGCTTTGCGTGTTCTGCGGCGTGGTGCCGGTGGTGCCCATCGGGCCGCCGGTGGGGCTTTGCTGCCCGGCCCCTGTCGCGGGATTGGCGGGGGCGGTGGTTGGTGGATTGCCTTGGGCGAAGGCCACGCCTGCCAGGACGAGGGTGCCGGAAGCCAGGAGCGTGGAAAGACGTGAGAGGGTCATGGTGGGTCTCCAAAGAAAGATGCCAGCTGCCGAGCGCCGGATTGCAAGTCTCATGGCTGACCTTTCGCAGACTAGGCAGGTCAGGGTGACGTGTTGTCAGGGATGGACGACCTGCGGCGTAGGAAACGCAGTACATGGCAGTACGTGGCAGTATGTGGAGCGCGGTACCCGCAGCGGGCGCGCGTCGCTTTGCCCGCGCGGCCAGGACGACATCCGGGGTCGGTCTCCTCCCACATTCGCGCCTCCGGCACGGGACGAAAAAGAAGCCTCTTCCTTTGTATGTCTCACGATTTCAAGGAGTCGACATGGTGAATCCCAACCCCCGAAAGAACGACGCGACCGACGACGATGGTCGCGACACCGAACACAACAAGGCCGGCAACCAACCCCTCACGCCGCGCAACGAGCCGCGCCGCACATCCGAAAGCCGCCATGACCGCGAAAGCCAGGTCGGCAGCGGCAACCAGCATCAGTCCCGCCGGGGCGGCGGCTCGATGCCATGAGCGCGCCGACGGAGGCGCGTTCTGCTGCTGCATCCACCACCGGCACGACTGCGGTGACGCACCGCACGGTGCAGATCGACGACGTCGAGGTGTTCTACCGCGCGGCCGGTCCGGTGGGCGCCCCTGTGCTGCTGCTGCCGCATGGCTACCCCTGTTCTTCGTTCCAGTTCCGCGCGCTGATGCCGGCGCTGGCCGACCGCTGGCGCGTGGTGGCGCCCGATTTTCCGGGCTTCGGCTACAGCGGCACGCCCGATGAAGGCTTCGCCTTCGATTTCGACGGCTACGCGGACTTTCTCGACCGCTTCACCGCCGCGCTCGCGCTGCGCCGCTACGCGCTGTACCTGCACGACTACGGGTCGCAGATCGGCCTGCGCCATGCGATGCGGCGGTCGGGGCGGATCACGGCGCTCATCATCCAGAACGGCGACATCTACGAAGACACGCTGGGGCCGAAGTACGCGGCCATCAAGGCGTACTGGAACGACCCGAGCCCGGCGCATCTCGCGGTGCTGGCGGGCGCCGTGAGCGAAGAAGGCTTTCGTGAAGAGTTCATCGGCGAGGTGTCGCCGCGCGTGGCCCCGCGGCTCGCGCCCGATCTCTGGCGCCTCCACTGGCAGCTGATGGACACGCCCGCTCGGCGCGGCGTTGCGCTCGGTCTCATGAGGGGGCTGAAGGAGAACCTGCGGTGGTTTCCCCGCTACCAGGAGTACCTGCGCACCTACCGCCCGCCGACGCTGATCCTGTGGGGCCCGCAGGACGGCTACATGCCGATCGAGGCCGGGCGTGCCTACCTGCGCGATCTGCCCCATGCGGAGTTCCACGCGTTCGACGATGGCGGCCACTGGCTGCTCGAGACGCACCTGGCCGAGGTGGTGCCGCGGCTGCGCGATTTCCTGGGGCGGCACCTGCCCACTTCCGGGGCTGCACCGGACAAGATGATCGAAGGCGTGCCGGTATGAGCACCGCCGCCATTGCCCGCATCTGGCGTGGCCGCGTCGCGCGGGACCGTGCCGACGCCTACGAACGCTACCTGCAGGTGGAAGGCATTCCACCGCTTCTCAAGACGGCGCTCGCGGTGCAGCTGTTTCGCGAAGACCGCGCCACAGAGACCGAGTTCGTCACCACCTCCTACTGGCCCGACGTGGCCGCGATGAGCGCGTTCACTGGGGGCGACCCGAACGTCGTGCACCACCTGCCGCGCGACCCGGAGTTTCTGATCGAACTGCCCGAGCGGGTCGAGGTGCTGCGCATCGTCGTCAACACGTTCGCCTAGAAACCGACCAGAAAACGGAGCTTTCCTACACGGCGTTGCTGCGGCCACCGATGCGGCGGCCCGGCCGATGGCGCGACACCTAGCGCATGCACTTTTCCAGGTGCCGAAGAAAGGAAACACGCCATGAACAGAAGCTCTGCAAGACGGCAAGCCAGGAACGACGACCGGGAGAATTCGAACCTGTTCGTCTACGGCGCGGGCGTCGCGCTGTTGGTGTTCATCGGCGCGCTGCTGTTTTTCTATGCGATCGATCGGCGCGGCGAAGGCCCGGCGCACGAAGGCACGCCGCCTGCGGTGCAACAGCAAGCGCCGCAAAACGCGCCACCGGCCACCTCGGACACCCCCTCGAAGTAAGGTCGCCGTGCATGGCTGCGGCGCGCGAACCGGGTGGTGCAACTGACGGTCAGCCCTCGAAGGCTTCTTCGCTGGCGGTCGAAACCGCCAATGGGGCGACGGGCCTGCTCATCGTCGACATGATCAGCGCCTGGGATTTCCCGGACGCCGACAAGCTGCTTCCTGCGGCGCTGGCCGTCGCACCGCGCATCGCGGCGCTGCGGCGGCGGTGCAAGGCGCGGGGCGTGCCGGTGATCTACGCGAACGACAACCGCGGCCGGTGGCGCTCCGATTTCGCCGCGCAGGTCGAGCTGTCGATGGGCAACGGCGCGGCCGGGGCCCGCATCACCGCCCAGCTCCTGCCGGAGGCCGACGACTACTTCGTGCTCAAGCCGCAGCAGTCGGCGTTTGTCGCCACGCCGCTGGCGCAACTGCTGGGAGTGCTGGGCATCCGGCGGTTGATCGTGACGGGCGTTGCCAGCGACCAGTGCGTGCTCAGCACCGCCACCGACGCGCGCATGCACCAGCTCGAGGTGCTGCTGCCGCGCGACTGCATCGGCACGCAGACCGCGCGCCGCCAGGCGATCTTTCTCGCGCAGTGCGAGTTGGCCTTCGACATCGCGACCACGCCGGGGTCGCGCATCCGCCTGCCTGCCGAAAAAGGGGCAAAAGGGCGGGGCCGACCATGAGCCTTGCCACCCACTTTCTTCCTGTTGAATGAATGGAGCCTTCGATGACACACCCCATGCAGGCCGGGCCCCGGCCGCCTTTCGACACCCCCGAACAGACGCCCCCGGGCCTGGAGTCGGCCATGGACCCGCGTCCCGATTTCGGCGAGACCTCCTATGTCGGCTCCGGCAAGCTCAAGGACAAGGCCGCGCTCATCACCGGCGGAGACAGCGGCATCGGCCGCGCCGTGGCGCTCGCGTTCGCGCGCGAGGGCGCCCATGTGCTCATCTCGTACCTGCCGCAGGAGGAAGACGATGCGCAGTTCACCGTGCGGCTCGTCGAGGAGACCGGACGCACCTGCGTGGCCGTGCCGGGCGACATCTGCGAGGAGGCGCATTGCGTGCACCTGGTCGATACCGCCATGGCGCGCTTCGGTCGGCTCGACGTGCTCGTGAACAACGCCGCGTTCCAGATGTCGCACAAGAACCTCGACGAGATCACAGCCGAAGAATTCGACCGCACCTTCCGCACCAACGTGTATGCGAACTTCTTCCTGTGCAAGGCTGCGGTCGCGCACATGAAGCCCGGCAGCGCCATCATCAGCACCGCATCGGTCAATGCCGACAAGCCCA
>NZ_CALRZC010000055.1:0-39295 GCF_943372545.1 Variovorax sp. YR752
GCAGCGGCAGCATGGTCTCGGCCACGTCGTGCGGCGCGCCGATGCGCAGGTTGCCTTCGAGCGGGCCCTGCCGCAGGCTGCGCAGCGCCTCGTCGTTCAACGCCAGCATGTGGTGCGCATAGGTGAGCAGGCGTTCGCCCTGCTCGGTCAGCCGCTTCTGGCGGCCCTGCTTGGCAAAGAGGGGCTGGCCGATCTGCTCTTCGAGCCGTTGCATCTGCTGCGTGATCGCCGACTGCGTGCGGTCCAGGTGAACGGCTGCGGCGGCAAAGCTGTGGTGGCTGACGACGGCCGCAAACGAGCGCAGCAGTTCAAGATCGAGCGTGGGCATTCATTAATTTTATTGATGTGTTTCTTGCGCTGCTTGGATTGTTGCGTCACCCGCCCGTCACTACAGTGAGTGCATACGAAACAGGCAACCCCACTGGAGAACACTGCATGAGCACCCCATCCGAGCAACGCCGCCAGGCCGTCGAGGCTTCCATCGCCGACATGAAGAAAACCATCGGTGACGCTGAAGCCACCCGCGAAAAGCTCGCGGCCGTGCTGGGTTCGCTGGAACGGCTGGCCGCGCACACCGCGTACTGGGGCGCCGCCGACTTTCCGCCGCCCGAGGCCGGCGAGCACCAGGCCCGCTACCTGATCGCCGAAGACCCGGACCAGAGCTATGCGCTCTACCTGAACGTGATGCGACCGGGCAAGAAGATCGTGCCGCACAACCACACGACCTGGGCCTGCATCGCGGCCGTCGAAGGCACCGAGCACAACCGGGTGTACGAGCGCACCGACGACGGCTCGGTGCCGGGCGTGGGCAAGCTCGCCGAAACGGCGCTGGTCGTCGTGGCGCCGGGCAAAGGCATCGCGCTGATGCCTGAAGACATCCACTCGGTCGAGATCCAGGGCGAGCAGGTCATTCGCCACCTGCACATGTACGGCCGCGCGCTCGAAACGCTGAACCAGCGCACCGCCTACGACCTGGCCACCGGCACGTACCAGACCATGGGCATCGGCGTGCAGACGCGCCGGTAGACCGCTCCTTTCATTGTTCTTTTCTTCATGCGGGTCGCACGCTGCGCGGCCTCGCAGGACCTCGTTCGTCCAACGACCTGCTCTCGACTTGCCTCCATGACCTCCTTCATCGACCCGAAAACCCTCAAGACCTGGCTGCACGACGGCGGCGAGATCGCGCTCCTCGACGTGCGCGAGCACGGCCAGTACGGTGAGGCGCATCTGTTCTACGGCATCCCCCTGCCCTTCAGCCGGCTCGAGATCGATGCACCACGCCTCATGCCGCGCCGCAGCGTGCGGGTGGTGGCGTACGACGATGGCGAATCCGATGTGGCCGAGCGGTCCGCCGCACAGCTCGCCGCGCTGGGCTACACCAACGTGCACGTGCTGCAGGGCGGCACGCGGGCCTGGAAGGCCGCAGGCCACATGCTCTTCGCGGGCGTCAACCTGCCCTCGAAGACCTTCGGCGAACTGGCCGAAGAGACGTATCACACGCCTCGCGTCAGCGCCGACCAGTTGGCCGAGATGCTGGCGCGGCAGGACAAGGTCGTGGTGCTCGACGGTCGCCCCGTCAGCGAGTTCCACAAGATGAACATTCCGGGCGCCACCTGCTGCCCCAACGGTGAGCTGGCCTACCGCGTGCGGCAACTGGTGCCCGACACCACCACGCCCATCGTCATCAACTGCGCGGGCCGCACGCGCAGCATCATCGGCGCGCAGACGCTCATCAACCTGGGCCTGCCCAACCCCGTCTATGCGCTGGAGAACGGCACGCAGGGCTGGTATCTGAACGACCACAAGCTCGAACACGGCGGCACGCAACGCTATGCGGACGACAGCGGCAACACCGACCTGCGGCCCGCCGCCAAGGCGCTGGCCGAGCGCTTCGACGTGCCCACGGTCACGGCGCAGACCGTGCAGCAATGGGCCGCCGATGCGGGCCGCAGCCTGTTCCTGTGCGACGTGCGCACGCCCGAAGAATTTGCGGCCGGCAGCCTGCCCGCCGCCCAGCACACGCCGGGCGGACAACTCATGCAGGCCGGCGACCAGTACTTCGCGGTGCGCGGCGCGCGGCTCGTGCTGTTCGACAACGACGGCGTGCGTGCCCCCACCATCGCGAGCTGGCTGCGGCAGATGGGGCATGACGCGAGCGTGCTCCAAGGCGGGCTCGCGAGCGGTTTGTCTCTGTTGCCCGCTGGCCTGCCCACCGCACCGGCATTGCAGACCATCGATGCGCACACGCTGTCCGCGCGGCTGGCACAAGGCGAAGTCGCGTTGATCGACTTGCGCGGCAGCATGCAGTTTCGGGCCGGCCACATTCCGCAGGCCTGCTGGTCGATTCGCCCGCGCCTCGCCGGCGACGTCAAAGATGAAACCCGACAGCTCGTGCTGGTCGCCGACGACGCCGCGCTCGCGGCCTGGACTGCGGCTTCCGAACTCGCGAACCACCACGGCCCTGCACCGCTTCTGCTCGAAGGCGGCATGGCCGCCTGGCGCGCCGCCGGCCTGCCGACCACGGCTACGCCCGAGCTGCCCGTCGACGCGGCCTGCATCGACTACTTGTTCTTCGTGCATGACCGGCACGACGGCAACAAGGAAGCCGCGCGTCGCTACCTCGCCTGGGAAACGGGCCTGGTCGCGCAGCTCGATGCGCAGGAGCGGGCCGCCTTCCGGCTGCCGCCCATTGCATCGCACGCCTGACCCCAGCCCCGATCTCTTTCCGTTCGTCGTTGTCCGTTCCTAATTCAGGAGTCCTGTCATGTCGTCTGCCTTCCGCGCCCCGCACCTTGCTCGCCTTGCCGTTGCCGCCACCTGGCTAGCGGCGCTGACCTTGCAGCCCGCCTCGGCCGACCCGCTGCCCGCGCGCAACGGCTTCCCGTCGCAAACGGTGAAGTTCATCTCGCCCTTTCCGCCGGGCGGCGGCAATGACGCGACGGCGCGCCTGGTCACCACGCGGCTGCCGGAAATCATGGGCCAGGCCGCGGTGGTCGACAACCGCGGCGGCGCGGGCGGCAACATCGGCGCCAAGGCCGTGGCCGATGCCAGGCCCGACGGCTACACCGTGCTCACCTCGCAGGTGTCGATCATGGCGGTGAACCCCACGCTCTATGCCTCGGCCGGCTTCGACCCGATCAAGAACTTCATTCCGATCACGCAGATCAACGCCGCGCCGCTCGCACTGGTGGTCGACGCCAACTCGGCGCTCAAGAGCTTTGCCGACCTCGCCACGAAGGCCAAGGCCACGCCGGGCAAGGTGACCTACGCCACACCGGGCAACGGCACGCTCTCGCACCTTGTCGGCGTCGTGCTCGCGAAAGACAACGGCATCGACATGACGCATGTGCCGTACAAGGGCGCCGGCCCCGCGCTGACCGATCTGCTCGGCGGACAGGTCGATGTGCTCGTGACCTCGACCGCCTCGGTCGCGGGCCTGGTGCAGAACGGCAAGCTGCGCGTGCTGGCCGTGACCAGCCCGCGCCGCATCGGCGTGTTCGCAAAGGCACCGACGCTCGAGGAACTGGGCTACGCCGGCGCACGTTTTGAAGACTGGTACGGCTTCTTCGCACCCGCCGGCACACCGCCCGAACGCGTGGCGTACCTGAACGAAGCCATCGTGCGCACCTTGCGCCTGCCCGAAGTGACCAAACTCGTGAACGACGGCGGCAGCGAAGTGGTGGCCAACTCGTCGGAAGCCTTTGGCGCGCAACTGCGCCAGGACATTGACCGCTGGTCGCGAATCGTCAAACTGTCGGGCGCCAAGGCAGATTGATGCACCGCCCCACCACGGCCCGGCCTCCCGCTCGATGAACACCATGTCCGACACGCACGACAAAGACGCTTCCGGCCTCAGCCTCGACACCCGGCTCACGCGCACCGGCAAGGCGCCCTCTCATGCCGGCGGCGTGCCCGTCAACACGCCGCTGGTGCGCGCCAGCACCGTGCTGTTCGACAGCGTCGGCGCCATGCGCGACGCGCGCGCCCGCCGCGACGACGAGCGCATCTTCAGCTACGGCGCGCGCGGCACACCCACCACCTTCGCGCTCGAAGACGCGGTGAGCGAGTTGGAAGGCGCGTACCGCACGCGACTCTTTCCAACAGGCCTCGCCGCCATCGGCATGGTGCTGCTGTCGTACCTGAAGCCCGGCGACCATGTGCTCATGTCCGACAGCGTGTACGAGCCGACACGCAACCTCGTGCATTCGTTTCTCGAACCGTACGGCATCCGCAGCACCTTCTTCGCAGCGGACGGCAGCGGCATCGAAGACCTGTTCGAGCCCGCCACCAAGCTGGTGTACGCCGAATGCCCCGGTTCGCTCGTCTACGAGATGTGCGACCTGCCCAAGCTGGCCGCGCTGGCACACGCGCGCGGCGCGCTGCTTGCGGCCGACAACACCTGGGGATCGGGCGTGCAGTACCGCCCCCTCGCACTGGGCGCCGACATCTCCACGATGGCAGCCACCAAGTACCTCTCAGGCCATTCGGACGTGATGATGGGCACCGTCGCGACCACGCGCGAAGCCTGGCAGCCGCTGAACGAACGCTGCGACGCCTTCGGCATGACCGTGAGCCCCGACGACGCCTGGCTGGTACTGCGCGGCATGCGCACGCTGTCTGCGCGGCTGCAGATGCACGAACGCCATGCGTTGGCAGTGGCGCACTGGCTCGAATCGCGACCCGAGGTGGCCACGGTGTTCTGCCCCGCGCTGCCGCAGCATCCGGGCCACGACATCTGGCAGCGCGACTGCCGTGGCACCAACGGACTGCTGTCGATCGAGCTGGAACCCGGCATCGAGAACGCGGCGGTCGAGCGCTTCGTCGATGCGCTCACCCTGTTCGGTCGCGGCTCGTCTTGGGGCGGCTATGAAAGCTTGGTCGCCTGGACCAACATGCGCGCGGCGCGCAGCGTGACGGACTGGAGCGAGCGCGGTGAGGTGGTGCGGCTGCACATCGGGCTGGAGGCACCTGCGGACCTCGTGGCCGACCTGGAGCGCGGATTCATGGCGATGAACCTCGCCCCCTGAAAGAGAGAGCGAGCGGCCGCTACTTTCTTCTTTTCAGGCGGTAGGTGCCGTTGAACGGATACGGGGACGCGCTGCTTTGCCCCACCGCCTGCACGTTGACCGTCAGCGTGTTGCCCGAGAAAACGAGTTCACCCGTGATGCGCGGCCTGCGGTCCTTCTCGTGTTGTTCCCGCAATCCGAGATCGACAGGCGATGTGGGAGGCGGCTTTTTCTCGGCCGCCTTGTCGAATTCGCTCACCTCGTACACCGAGGCTTCGGATGCGTCGATGCGCCCCTCGATCGATGGCACCTGGATGCGGGATTCGAGTTCGTAGCTTCGGTTGAAGATCAGCGACACAGGGTCATGCACCATCAAGCCCCGGGTGGCGTAGAGCGTGACCTCGTACCCGTCGGATGCTCGGGTGACGGTTGCGTCGGGCTTGTTTCCTGTGTCCGCGCACCCGGCGAGCGCGAACGCGAGCAGGAGCCAAGACACTGTGGTGCGCATGAGTCGGCCTTGTTTCTTCAGTGGCCACCCTTGCGGATTTCATGGACAGCGTCGTTCTTGAGTCGGTCCGCGGGAGAAGGAGTGGGCATACAGGGGCGCGCTCGTGGGAGTCGCCGAGTATGTACGCACGGCGCCCACCGCGCCCACCCTCAACTGCAAGCGATCTTTCCGGACGGCGCGCTGCGCAACCTGTTGAGAAACGCCAACTGCACCCTGGCCGTTTCGCTCCCCTTCTCGGCGGCGCGCAGCATCCATGTGCGCGCTTCGCAGCGGTCGGCCTTCACGGCCGAGCCGTACAGCGTCGGCCCCGTCAGCAGCACCATGCCCAGCATCTCTTGCGCTTCAGGGTGGCCTTCGGTGGCGGCCTGGCGCAGTTGCACGAGCATCGTGCGATAGTCGCGTCCGGCCTGCGCTTCGAGGGCGAGTTGATAGCGCTGCTCGGTCTGCAGGTCGGTGTTCACATCGAAAGGCTTCGCCGCGGCGATGGCGGCGACGAGGCACAGCGCGCCTGACAGGCAGATGCGCCAGCGCAGCGACCAGCTGGTGATCTGGTTGAGTTCGGATGACATCGGTTGTTCTCCACGAGTTGCGTGGCACCGATGGTCCCGCGAAGGCGCGCGCAGGAGAAACTGGAATTCACGCAGGACGCCTCAGGCACGGCCTGAGCCTCTTGCGAAGGCAGCTCAGAACATCGCCAACACGGCCGCATTCACCGCATAGCCGCCGACCGTCAGGAACACGAACAGCAGCGCCCCGAGCTTGAGCGGCTGCGCGCCCGCCTTGCGCAGGCTGGCAGCGCTGGTGCGCAGGCCCATCGCGGCCATGGCGGTAGCGAGCAGCAGCGTGTCGAGCTGCACCAGCGCGGCGACGAGTGCGCGCGGCAGCACGTCGAGCGAATGCACGGCGCTCACGGCGATGAACAGCACCGCGAACCAGGGCACGCGCACCTGGCGCCAGCAGGCGCGCAGGCTCGCTGTGCCCGGCGTCGACGCCGCCACGCGGAACGACAGGCCCATGAGGAACGGCGCCAGCATCATCACGCGCAGCATCTTCTCGACCACAGCCGCGTTCGCCGCGCCCGGGCTCACTGCCTCGCCGACCGCGACCACCTGCGCCACCTCGTGGATGGTGGAGCCAGCGAAGAGACCGAAGGCATGTTCCGTGAGGCCGAGGTACGGATAGATCAACGGGTACAGCACCATCGACAGCGTGCCGAACACGACGACCGTGGCGACGGCGATCGACACCTTGTGCTCTTCGCCGCGCACCACGGGCTGCGTCGCCATCACGGCGGCGGCGCCGCAGATGGCGCTGCCCGCGCCGATCAGCGCGGCCGTCTCGCGGTCGAGCCCCAGCCAGCGCGTGCCGATGCGCACGGCGAGGCCGAAGGTCAGCGCCACCATCGCCATCGCGATCAGCACGCCGGGCCAGCCGACGGCGCCAATGTCGCTCAGCGAGATGCGAAAACCGTAGAGCACGATGCCCGCGCGCAGCAGCACGCTGCGCGCAAAGTCCACGCCCGCGCCGGCGCGGTCCGACACGGCGGGGAACACCGTGTTGCCCGCCACCATGCCCAGTGCGATGGCCAAGGTCAGCGCGCTCAGGCCCAGGTGCACCATCGGCGGCCATTCAGCCAGCAGCGCGGCAGCGGCCGCAAGCACTGCAGAGAACAGCACGCCGGGGCCGCAGCGGCGAACGAAGGAGAAACCGGGCAAGGAGGCGGCAAGGGACGACATGGGCCCAAGCTTAGGAATCGACACACCATGAGTCAAAGACATAAACTTCACCGATGCATGAAGTTAAGTTATGACCCTCAACCTGCACCTGGTGCGCCTGTTCGTCGCCGTGGCCGAGGCGGGCAGCTTCTCGCGCGCGGCCGAGGGCCTGTGGATCAGCCAGCCGGCGGTGTCCAAGGGCATCCGCGAGCTGGAGCACCAGCTCGACCTGACGCTCATCGAGCGTGGTGCGGGCAAGGGCTTTCGGCTCACCGAGGCCGGCGCGTCGCTGCTCACGCATGCACGCGGCATCTTCGCGATGGAGCGCGCGGCGCTCGACGACGTGCGGGCGCGCGTCGGCGTGCAGCGCGGCAGCCTCACGCTGGGCGCCAGCACCACGGTGGCGAGCTACTGGCTGCCGCCGCAGATCGCGGCCTTTTGCGCCGCTTTTCCGGCGGTGGTGCCGCGCGTCACGGTCGGCAACACGCAGTGGGTGTGCGAGCAGCTGCTCGAATGCCGCATCGACCTCGCACTGGTCGAAGGCCGTGTGGACGCAGACAGCGAAGCTCGCATCGACGTGCGCGAATGGACCACCGACCCGCTTGCCATCGTGGCGCCGCCCGACGCCGCGCTGCCCCGGCGCGGCGTGACGGCCGCGCTGCTGGGCCGGCAGAACTGGATCCTGCGCGAGTCCGGCTCGGGCACGCGCCAGGCCACCGAGGCACTGTGCGCGGCGCACGGCATCGACGCGCCGCCGTGGATGGAAATGGCGAGCAACGAAGCCATTGCGCGCACCGTGGCCAGCGGCGTCGGCATCTCGATGCTGCCGCGCGTGGTGGTGGCCGACATGCTCGCGCTGGGCACGCTGCGCGAGCTGAAGCTGCCGGGCGTGGTGCTGTCGCGACCGCTGTACCGGCTGAGCCTGAAGAACCGGCCGCTCTCGCCGGCGGCGCTGCGGATGGCGCAGATCCTCGACGGCTCGTGAAATAAAAAAGGGCGCATCGCATGCGCCCTTTGTCGTTGTCAGCCGCCGCTTGCTAGCAGCAGCGCCCCTTGCCCCCGCCGTAGCGCGCCTCGAGCCTTTCGCGGAAGAACTCCTCGTAGCTCATCGGCGCCCGGTCGGGGTGGGTGGCCGCCATGTGCGTCAGGTAGACGTCGTAGTCGGGCAGCCCGACCATGAGCCGCAGCGACTGCTTGATCGAGCGGGCGATGTAGCGCCCGGCTTCTGGCATGGCGAGGCCCATGGCGTTCAGTGGGCGGCGGACGAGGCCGCGCCCATCGACTCGAACGGCGTCTCTTGCGTGGTCGGCCGGTTGGCCGCGCGGGCCGCGAGGCAGGCCTTGATGCTGTAGACCAGCACGCTCAGCACCACGAAGATGAAGAGCGCGCACAGCGCGGCGTCGAGCCGGTCGTTGAAGACGATGCGCGACATGGCTTCGGGCGTCTTGGCCGGAGCAATCAGCACGCCGTTGGCCAGGCCGTCGGCGTACTTGGCGGCGTGCGACAGGAAGCCGATCTTCGGATCGTTCGAGAAGATCTTCTGCCAGCCCGCCGTCAGCGTGCAGGCCAGCAGCCACACGGCCGGCGCCGCCGCTACCCAGGCATAGCGCTCGCGCTTCATGCGGAACAGCACGACCACGCCCAGCATCAGCGCCACCGCGGCCAGCATCTGGTTGGAGATGCCGAACAGCGGCCACAGCGTGTTGATGCCGCCCAGCGGATCGACCACGCCCTGGTACAGGAAGTAGCCCCAGGCCGACACGCACAGCGCAGTGGCGATCAGGTTGGCCGGCAGCGAGTCGGTGCGCTTGAGCGCAGGCACGAAGCTGCCCAGCAGGTCCTGCAGCATGAAGCGGCCGGCGCGCGTGCCGGCGTCCACCGCGGTAAGGATGAACAGCGCCTCGAACAGGATCGCGAAGTGGTACCAGAAGGCCATCATGGCTTGCCCGCCGATCACCTGGTGAAGGATGTGGGCCATGCCCACGGCCAGCGTCGGTGCGCCGCCGGTGCGCCCGAGGATGGTGGTCTCGCCCACGTCCTTGGCCGTCTGCAGCAGCATCTCGGGCGTGACCACGAAGCCCCAGCCCGAAATGGTGGCGGCGGCCTGTTGCACCGTGGTGCCGACGAGCGCGCCCGGGCTGTTCATCGCGAAGTAGATGCCCGGCTCGATGCACGAGGCCGCCACCAGCGCCATCACGGCGACGAACGACTCGGCCAGCATGCCGCCGTAGCCGATGAAGCGCGCGTGGCGCTCGTTGTCGAGCATCTTGGGCGTGGTGCCCGAAGAGATCAGCGCGTGGAAGCCCGAGACGGCGCCGCAGGCAATGGTGATGAACAGGAACGGGAACATGCTGCCCGACCACACCGGGCCGTTGCCCTGCGCAAACTGCGTGAGGGCGGGCATCTGCAGCGTGGGCATCACGACCACGATGCCGATGGCCAGCGCGATGATCGTGCCGATCTTCAGGAAGGTCGACAGGTAGTCGCGCGGCGCCAGCAGCAGCCACACCGGCAGGCTGGCGGCCACGAAGCCGTAGCCCACGAGCATCCAGGTGAGCGCCTTGCCGTCGAAGGTGAAGGCGGGGCCCCACACCGGATGCTGGCTGACCCACTGGCCGCCGAAGATGGCCGCCATCAGCAGCACGAAGCCGATCACCGACACCTCGCCGATGCGGCCCGGGCGGATGTAGCGCAGGTACACGCCCATGAACAGCGCCACCGGGATCGTCGCGGCCACCGTGAAGCTGCCCCACGGCGATTCGGCCAGCGCCTTCACCACGATGAGGGCCAGCACCGCCAGGATGATGATCATGATCATGAAGGTGCCGAACAGCGCGATCATGCCGGGCACCACGCCCATCTCCTGCTTGACCAGGTCGCCCAGCGAGCGGCCGTCGCGGCGCGTCGAGATGAACAGGATGATGAAGTCCTGCACCGCCCCCGCGAACACCACGCCCGCCAGCACCCAAAGCAAGCCGGGCAGGTAGCCCATCTGCGCCGCGAGCACCGGGCCCACCAGCGGACCGGCGCCCGCAATGGCGGCGAAGTGATGGCCGAACAGCACGTTCTTGTCGGTCGGCACGTAGTCCAGGCCGTCGTTGTGGCGGTGCGCGGGTGTCTTGCGGTTGGCGTCGAGCCCCAACACCTTGTCGGCGATGAACAGGCTGTAGTAGCGGTAGGCGATCAGGTAGGTGCAGAGCGCGGCGGTCACGACCCAGAGGGCGTTGATGCTTTCCCCCCGGCTCAGGGCGACGGTGCCCAGCGCAAAAGCGCCGAGCACGGCCACGGCCAGCCACACCAGATGGCGGCGAATGTTAGGCATGCGGATGTCTCCTCGATATGAACCGGGCGAGTGTTCCCCGCCCGCCGCGGCGCCGCATCCGTCGAACTGCGTGGACCGGGCGGGTGGAATTGCCTAATGGATAACCCCTAACCACCTTCTGACAGGCAGTCATTGGCAGTACTGCGGAGCGGTTGTGTTTACGTTAAATGTGATAAATTCACATTCACTAACAATGTGAAACAACTCTGACGAGTCCACGATGACCCAGCATTCGCAGGCGCGCACAAGCGGCGGCTTCACATTGATCGAGGTCATGATCACGGTGGCCATCGTGGCCATCCTGGCGTCGATCGCCCTGCCCAGTTACCGGCAGTACATCGTCCGCTCCAAGCGCTCGGCGGCCCAGGCGCAGATGATGGACATCGCCAACCGGCAGCAGCAGTTCCTCATTGCCAACCGCAAATACGCCGACACGACGGCGCTGACCGGCAGCGGCTACAGCCTGCCCGCCGAGGTCAGCAGCAACTACAGCTACACCGTCACGATCCCGGACGACGGCCCGCCCGCCTTCACGCTCACCTTCACGCCCATCGGCAGCCAGACGGGCGACGTCGAACTCGGACTCACCAGCGAAGGCGTGAAGACGCCGGCCAACAAATGGTGAGCCCCGCCCTCCGGCGCCAGCGCGGCGCCACGCTGATCGAAGTGCTGGTCACCCTGCTCGTCCTGGCCTTCGGCCTGTTCGGCCTCGTGGGGCTGCAGGCCCGGCTGCAGGCTTCCGAGATGGAGTCGTACCAGCGCTCGCAGGCGCTGATGCTGCTCAACGACATGGCCAGCCGCATCGCCATCAACCGCCGCATGGCGGCCAGCTACGCCACCAGCGCGCCGCTGGGTGGGACCGATGCCTGCCCCACCGGCACCGGCACGCGCCAGCAGATCGACGCCAGGGAATGGTGCAACGCGCTGCAGGGCGCCGCCGAGTTCTCGGGCAACGACAAGCTGGGCACCGTGATCGGCGGGCGCGGCTGCGTGGCAGACATGGGCAACAACGAGTACCTCGTTACCGTCGCCTGGCAGGGCCTCGGGCCGATCTCGGCGCCGCCGGCCGGCGTGCCCTGCGGCAAGGACGCCTACGACGGCGGCACCGGTTCGAAGTGCATCAACGACCTGTGCCGCCGCACCGTGACCACGCTCGTGCGCATCGGATCGCTCTCATGAACCCGCGCCCCACCGCTGCGCGCCGTGCCCAACGCGGGCTGACGCTCATCGAGCTGATGGTGGCCATCACCATCATGCTCATCGTGATGGCCGCGCTGCTCACGCTGTTCCTCAACGTGAGCGGCTCCCAGCGCGAGATGGAGCGCGTCAACCGCCAGATCGAAACGGGGCGCCTCAGCATCTTCGTGCTCGAGAACGAGATCTCCCACGCGGGCTTCTGGGAAAACTACATGCCCGAGTTCGACGACCTCACCGTCAACGTCGCGCCCACGCACGTGCCCACGGGTGCCGTGCCCGACCCGTGCCTGGCCTACTCGGCCGCGAACTGGACCGAGGACTACAAGCGCCAGCTGCTCGACCTGCCCGTGCAGGTCTACAACAGCGTGCCCGTCACCTGCACCGACCTTTTGCCGCGCCACAAGACCGGCACCGACATCGTCGTCGTGCGCCACGCCGAAACCTGCCTGCCGGGCACCACCAACTGTGAAGCCGACGTGGCCGGCGCGATGTACTTCCAGTCGTCGCTGTGCGGCACGCAAAAGCCCTCGTCGTTCGACCTCTCGACCGGCGCCTTCGACCAGATGTTCCTCAAGGACTGCACCACCCCTTCGCCCAAGCGCAAGCTGGTGACCGACATCTATTACGTGCGCGACTACGCCGAGGCCGTGAGCGACGGCATTCCCACGCTGGCCCGCTCGCGCTTCGATCTGGTGGACGGCACGCTCGCACAGCAACCGCCCACGCCGCTGATCGAAGGCGTCGAGGGCTTTCGCGTCGAGCTCGGCCTGGACACGCTGAGCAAGACCGGCGCCGCCGTCAACTACGTCCAGGCCATCGCCTGGGCCGACGCCGCCGACAAATCCACGCCCGCCAACCGCGGCGACGGCAGCCCCGACGGCGCCTTCGTGCACTGCAGCGCAACCTGCACCGCCGACCAGCTGGTCAACGTGGTGGCCGTGAAGCTGCACGTGCTCGCGCGCGCCGCCGCCATCTCGCCGGGCCACACCGACACGCGCAGGTACCAGATGGGCGCTGTAGCGCTCGGGCCATTCAACGACCACTACAAGCGGCACGCGTTCGCGACCACCGTGCGCCTGACCAACGTCACCGGCCGGAGAGAAACGCCATGAAGCCACGCGTGCACTCTGGCCGCACAACCGCCGCCCAGCGCGGCGCCGCGCTGATCATCGGGATGATCATGCTGCTGCTGATCACGCTCGTGGTCACCGCCGGCTTCAACCTCAGCAGCGCCAACCTCAAGGCCGTGGGCAACCTGCAGACCCGCAACGAAGCCGTGGCCGCCGCCAACCGCGCGATCGAGGAAGTCGCCGCCAGCCTGCTGGTGCCCGGCAGCGACGGCACGCCGTCGCTCGCCGCGCCGCAGGGCACCGTGAGCATGGTCGACATCAACAACGACGGCGTGGACGATTACAAGGTCGACATCGCCCCGCCCGTGTGCGTGCGCGCCACCAAAGCAGTCGACAGCGGCGGCGGCGGCAGCACGGGCCCGGGCGGCATCACGGGCGGCGCATCCAGCAGCGGCTCGGGGCTCGCGGCCCTGCCCGACCAGTACAACGCCGTGTGGGACATCAGCACTACCGTGACCGACGCCAGGTCCGACTCCACCGGCACCTCGACCTCCGTGCGCCAGGGCGTGCGGGCGCTGCTCAACAAGGCGCAGTTCGATGCGCTGTGCGCGCCGCCGCCGGTCGCGCCAGCCGAACCCGCGCCGGCCTCCTCTTGAACCACGACGATGAACGGGTCCCCGCCATGACAAGGAAACTACTCACCACGCTGTGGGCCGCCGTGCTGCTCGCGTTGCCGATGCAGGCTGCGCAGGCGGAGGACATCGACCTCTTCGTGGAATACAACCAGGCGACCGGTCAGACGCCCAACGTGTTGTTCGTGCTCGACAACACGGCCAATTGGAACCAGCCTTTCGAAGCCGAACTCGAAGCGCTCAAAACAGCCTTCGGAAGCCTTGATCCCAATCAGTTCAAGATCGGCCTGATGATGTTCACGGAGACCGGTGGCGGCAACTCCAACTCGGACGGCGGCTACGTGCGCGCCGCCGTGCGCACGCTGGACAGCGGCACCAAGATCACGTACACCAACATGATCGCCGCTCTGGACAAGACCGACGACAAGTCCAACGGCGGCAAGGCCGGCAAGACGATGGCGGAGGTCTACCGCTACCTGTCCGGCGGCTCGCCGATCGCTGGCAACAGCAAGCTCAAGACCGACTATCTGGGCAATACACGCGGGACCGCCGCGTCCAACCAGATCTACGCGCTGGCGGGCAATGCGCTCAGTTCGTTCAACGGCACCCGCTACATCCCGCCGAGCACCGAGAACTGCACCGGCACCTTCATCATCTACATCAGCAACGGCGCGGCGCAGGACAACACCAACGACATCCAGATCTCGACCGAGGCCCTGCGCCAAGCCGGCGGCGACACGACCCCCATCGTGCTGGGCGTCAGCGGCTCGCAAGACAACCCCGCCGACGAATGGGCGCGCTTCCTGCGGGACAGCATGCGCGTGAAGGTCTACACCATCGAGGCCGTCCGCGCGACCGGCGGCCAAGGCCCAGGCTGGACGGCGTTGCTCCGGAGCATGGCCGACAGGTCCGACGGTGAGTACTTCGACCTGTCCGGCAGCACCAATCTCAACACTGCGCTCATCGATGCGCTCGCCAAGATCTTCAGCAAGATCCAGGCGGTCAACAGCGTCTTTTCCTCGGTGAGCCTGCCCGTGAGCGTGAACACGCAGGGCACCTATCTGAACCAGGTGTTCGTCGGCATGTTCCGCCCCGATCGCAGCGCGCGCCCGCGCTGGTACGGCAACCTCAAGCAATACAAGCTGGGGCTGGACAGCGGCGGCCAACTCCTCCTGCAGGATGCCGTCGACGGCAACGCGATCAACAACAACACCGGTTTCGTGGACCCCTGCGCCCAAAGCTTCTGGACGCCCGCGAAGGGAAGCGGAGGCAGCTACTGGGATTTCCTCCTGCCTGCGGATCGTCCCTCGGGCGGCTGCCTGGGTCAGAACAAGCTGTCCGACAGCCCCGACGGCGACGTGGTGGAAAAGGGTGCACAGGGCTACATGCTGCGCAGCCTGGCCGTGGCCAGCCGCAACATGAAAACCTGCGCAGCAACCGGCTGCAGCACACTCACGAACTTCGCCACCGGCAACACCGCCATCACCAAGGGCGACCTGGGCGTCACCGTGGATGCCGACCGCGACAAGCTCATCGACTGGGTGCGCGGCCTCGACAACAAGGGTGACGACAGAGCCCGGGCCGATGGCTCGCTGGTCACCACCGGTGGAATGCGCCCCTCCGTGCATGGCGACGTGGTTCATTCACGGCCGGTCGCCATCGACTACGGAACCACCACGGCGCCACAGGTGGTGGTGTTCTACGGCGGCAACGACGGCGCGCTACGAGCCATCAACGGCAACCGCAGCAGAGCCATCGGCACGGCTGCCGCGGGCGCCGAGCTGTGGTCTTTTGTTCCGCCCGAGTTCTATGGCAGCTTGAAGCGGCTGTACGACAACAACGTCCGCATCGATTTCCCCGGCATGCCCGTGCCCGCCGGCACCACGGTGGCCCCCAAGGCCTACGGCATGGACGGCGCGGTGTCGGCCTATCGCCAAGGCAGCACGGCATGGCTGTTTGCCAGCATGCGACGCGGCGGCCGGCAGATGTACGCCTTCGACGTGTCCGACCCGGCGACGCCTTCTCTCAAATGGCGCCGTGGCTGCCCCAACCAGTCCGACGACACCGGCTGCGACACCGGCTTCGACGGCATCGGCCAGACCTGGTCGGCACCGAAGGTGCTGAAGGCCAGCGGTTACGCGTCGGGCAACTCGCCACTGCTGATCTTCGGTGGCGGCTACGACAAGTGCGAGGACGTCGACGCCGCCACGACCCAAGAGGCCGTCTGCGGGTCCGCCAGCAAGGGCAACCGGATCTACGTGCTCGACGCCGGCAGCGGCACCCCGCTGAAGACGTTCACGACCTTGCGCCCGGTCGTCGGCGAAGTCACCGTCGTCACCGACGCCAACGGCGTTGCGAAGATCGCCTATGCCGCCGACCTGGGCGGCAACGTCTACCGCATCAAGATCGAGAGCGCGGCCCCGACCGCCTGGACCATCACCCAGATCGCCTCGCTCGGCTGCGACACCGTGACCACCTGCACGCCCAACCGCAAGTTCATGTTCGGCCCCGACGTGCTGGAGGACACCGGTTCCTACGTCGTGCTGCTGGGCTCAGGCGACCGCGAGAAGCCGCTGCGCCGCTACACCGCAGCGCTCAGCGTGGCCAATCGCTTCTACATGCTGGTGGACAAACCCACCGACAACAACTGGCTGCCCAGCGAGGGCGTCCTCACCCGCTGCGGCACCGGCACCAGCAACGAGCTGCTGTGCCATGCCTCACTGCAGGCCATCACCACAACCGAGAACCCGACGTCCGCCGACCTCGCCACCAAGAAGGGCTGGTATCTCGCGTTGGCCACCGGAGAGCAGGTTGTGACCGGCTCGGTCACCGCCTACGGTGTCACCACTTTCAACACCCACACGCCCACCGTCCCCAACGCGCTGACGTGCAAGGCCGACCTCGGCACCGCGCAGGTCTACAACGTCTCGTACGTCAACGCCGCAGCCCAGAGCCCCCTCGGACGCTCCCAGAACGTGGTGGGCGGCGGCCTCGCGCCCACGCCGGTCGTGGGACGGGTCGAACTCGACAACGGCAGCATTCGCGACGTAGTGATCGGCGCCAGTCCCAATTCCTTCCTCAGCCCCAAGGGCACCGCCCCCAAGGCCGCGTTCAAGCAGCCCAAGGGCCGGGTCTACTGGTTCATCCAGAAGTAAACGCCGAGCCCTTCCGCATGCGCAACCTTCGTCCCGCCCAAGCCCGTGCCCGCGTCCGGCCGCGCGGTTTCACGCTCATCGAGCTGATGGTCACGCTGGCCGTGCTGGTGGTGCTGATCGCCATTGCCGTGCCCTCGTTCGACGGCATCCGGCTGTCCACGCGGCTGAGCAGCTACGCCACCGCGCTGGTCGCGGGCACCCAGCTGGCGCGCAGCGAGGCCATCAAGCGCAACGCGCCCATCACCCTGTGCGCCTCGGCCAACGGCACCAGCTGCAGCACCAACGGCCAGTGGGAAGCCGGCTGGATCGTGCGCAGCGACACACAGGTGCTGCGCGTCGAGCCCGCGGCCGCCAGCGGCTACCGGCTGCGCGAGGCCGGCGGCGCCAGCGCCGTCGTGTTCCAGGCCACCGGCCTGGGCGCCGGCCAGAGCCGCCTCACCATCTGCCGCGCCACCCCGAGCGCTGACCAGTCGCGCGCCGTGGCCATCAGCGCCACGGGGCGCACCACCGTCACCCGGTCGAGCGGCGGCACCTGCGCCGCAACCTGACCCCGGCGGCGGCCAGCCGGCGCGGCCCCGCGCGCGAACAACGACAATAGCGCCCCGTGGCAAGGGCCGGGCGCCGGTCCCGCCTCTCTTGCCTTGACGACCTTTCACCAGGAACAACGCCTCCGCATTCATGGAACACCGGCTGGACTGGGCCCTTGCCGCCTGCGCTCGCATCCTCAGGCCCGTGGTCCGGCTGGCGCTGGCCATGGGCGTCAAGCACCCGCACCTGGAAGCCCTGCTGCGCGACCTGCTCATCGAGGAAGCGCAGCGCACCTGGCGCGGCCAGGGCGTGCCCCGGCCCAACCTCAGCCAGATTTCGGTCACCACCGGGCTGAACCGCAAGGTCGTCACAGCCAAGGTCCGCGCCACCGTCGACCCGCTGCCCCACACCGAGCTGTCAGCCGCCGCCAAGACTTTTACGTTGTGGTTACAGATGACCACCGACGACGACACCCTGCGCCGCCTGCCCGTCGTCACCGAGGGTGACGGGCCGTCGTTCGAGCGCGTGGCCCGCCTGGCCAGCCGGGGCAACGTGCACCACCGCACCATCCTCGACGAACTGGTGCGCCTGCAGATGGTGGCCGAAAGCGACGGCACCGCCGAACTCACGGCCGACGGCTTCGTGCCGGTCGAAGACCTGCAGTCGATGCTCGCCTTCCTGGGCGACAACGGCCGCGACCACCTGCTGGCCGCCGTCTCCAACACCCTGGGCGACACGCCCCGCATGCTCGAGCGCGCCGTGTACGCGCGCGGGCTCACGCTGGCCGACTGCACGGCCATCGAACGCCTCGTGCGCGAACGCTGGGCCGGCCTGCACCACGAACTGGCCCGCGAGATGACCGAGGCTGTCGACCGCGCGGCCCCCGAGGGCACGGCGAAGGCGCGCATCCGCGTCGGCATCTACACGTATTACGAAGACGATGAAGGCGCGCCCGCCCCCGGGGCGCCCAAGCACAACGAGCCTCCCCGATGAACACGATCTCCCCCTCCTTGCGACTGGCGCGCGGCCTGCTGATGGCCGGCGTCATGGCCCTGCTTCTCTCCTGCGGAGGAGGTGGTGGTGGCGGCAGCGGTGGCGGCACGTCGGGCTTCGGCGCCCTCGGTACCACGGCCACCGGCAGCGGCGGTGGGGGCGGCGACGGCGGCTCGGGTGACGCCGGCTCCGGCAGCGGCACGGGCACTGGCAGCAACGGCGGCGGCGGCGACAGCACCGCCAGCAACACCAACGGCGACGGCTCGGGCGTGGGCTCCGGCGGCACGGGCGTGAGCGCCGACGCCGCCGGCATCGGCGCGGCCGACGGCATGGGCAGCGTGATCCTCAACGGCCTGCGCTACAACACCGACAACGCCACCTTCAGCCTCGAGGACACCACCGAGCTGCAGATCGGCATGAGCGCGCGCATCGCCGGCAAGGTCAACACCGACTTCACCAACGGCGTCGCCGCCACCGTCGTCTCGGCCGCCGAGTTGCGCGGCGCCGTGTCGGCCATCGACCTGAAGGACGGCAGCTTCACCGTGATGGGCGCCCGCGTGACCACCGACAACGCCACCGTCTGGGCCGACGCCGACGGCACCACCGACCTCGTCGATGGCGCCGTGGTGCAGGTGTGGGGCCTGCCCGCCGCACCGGGCACCCTGCGCGCCACGCGTGTCCAGGTGGCGCCCGCCTCCACCGCCCCGCTGGTGACCGGCACCGTGCAGAACCTCGACCGCGGCGCCCAGCAGTTCACGCTGGGCCTGCTGACCGTCGACTTCGGCGCTGCCGCCTTCGGCCCCGGCATCGACGCCGCGAGCCTGGCCAACGGCACCCTCGTCCGCGTGCGCGGCACGGCGGCGCCAGCCGCCGGCCGCTTCACCGCCACCCAGGTGCAGGGCTGGTACGCCATTCCCTCGGCCGACGGCATCGCGCTGCAACTGGCGGGCGTGGTCACCGACTTCGCCGCGCTGGGCGACTTCCGCGTGCTGGGCAACAAGATCGACGCGCGCAATGCGCAGATCACCGGCGGGCCGGTCGGCTCCATCGGCAACGGCGTGAAGGTCGAGGTCGACGGTTTCCTCTCGGGCCAGGTGCTCGTGGTCAAGAAACTGCGCATCCGCCACGTGCCCGGCACCGGCGGGCCCGTGTCGTTCACCGTCATCGGCCCCATCGCCAACTACGTGTCGGCCGCCGACTTCATCGTGCGCGGCCAGCGCGTGAATGCCAGCGGCTCCGGTACCATCTTCGAAAACGGCACCGCCGCCGACCTGGGCAGCACCAGGCAAGTGACCGTCGTCGGCGACCGCGTGGTCGACGGCGTGCTCATTGCACAACGCGTGAGCTTCACGCTGCCCTGAGGTCCGGGCCCCGGCGGTCCGGCCGCGCAGTGCGTACACCGAGGGTGCACGCACCGCGCACCCCACAGGCCACGCCACCCATGGCGCGACCGGATCGATCGGAGCCATGGACACACACACCACCGCTGCCCCCGTTCCCTCGTCGCCCCGCTGCTGCATCGCCGGCGGCGGCCCGGCCGGCATGGTGCTGGGCCTGCTGCTCGCGCGCGCGGGCGTGCCCGTCGTCGTGCTCGAGAAACACCTCGACTTCCTGCGCGACTTCCGCGGCGACACCGTGCACCCCTCGACGCTCGAAGTGCTGCACGAGCTCGGCCTGCTCGACGCCTTCTTGCAGCGCCCGCACAACCGCATCGAAGAACTGCGCGGCACCTACGAGGGCCGCAGCGTGACCATTGCCGACTTCCGGCGGCTGCCCACGCACGCCCGCTTTCTGGTGCTCATGCCGCAGTGGGAGTTTCTGGACTTCATGTGCGACGAGGCGCGGCGCTACCCCGGCTTCGAGCTGTGGACCGACGCCGAGGCCACCGGCCTGCTGCAGGACAACGGCCGCGTCAACGGCGTGAAAGTGCGCGTCGGCGCCCGCAGCCCCGACAGCGGCGGCCCGAAAGACATCGAGCTGCACGCCTCC
Organism: Variovorax sp. YR752; assembly: GCF_943372545.1. Lineage (NCBI taxonomy): Bacteria > Pseudomonadati > Pseudomonadota > Betaproteobacteria > Burkholderiales > Comamonadaceae > Variovorax > Variovorax sp. YR752. The sequence continues at coordinate 20,116 of NZ_CALRZC010000055.1, forward strand.
CTCATCGTGGCCGCCGACGGTCGCCACTCCACCCTGCGCGACGCGGCGGCGCTGCCGCACATCAGCTACGGCGCGCCCATCGACGTGCTGTGGATGCGCATTCCCAAGCTGCCCGGCGACCCCGAGGCCACCGGCGGCCACATCGCGGCGGGCCGCTTGCTGGTGACGCTCAACCGCGACGACTACTGGCAGTGCGCCTTCGTCATCCGCAAGGGCGGCCGGGCCGAACTGCAGTCGCGCGGCATTGCCGCCTTCCATGCCGAGATTGCGCGCATCGCGCCCTTCTTTGCCACGCGCCTGCCTGAGGCCCTGCCCGACTGGGAGGCCGTGAAGCTGCTCGAAGTGACCGTCGACCGGCTCGAATCGTGGTCGTGCCCCGGCCTGCTGTGCATCGGCGACGCCGCGCACGCCATGTCGCCCGTGGGCGGCGTCGGCATCAACCTCGCCGTGCAGGACGCCGTGGCTGCCGCCAACCTGCTGGCCGCGTCGCTGGCCGGCACCGCCACCGACAAGGAGATCGACAGCCTGCTGCCCCAGCTGCAGCGCCGCCGCGAATGGCCCGTGCGCGTCACGCAGGCTGCGCAGCGGCTCGTGCAAGACCGCGTGCTGATGCCGGTGCTCAGCCGCAAGGCGGCCACGGCTGCTGCCGCATCGTCATCGATCGCGCCGCGCCCCATGCCCTTGCCGCTGCGCCTGCTGGGGCGCTGGCCGTGGCTGCGCACCCTGCCCGCGCGCGCCGTGGGCATCGGCGTGCGGCCCGAGCACGTGCAGTCGCCGCGGAAGTAGCGAGCAGTCAGGGTCGTCGAATCAGCCGGGCCGGCGCGCCTGCGTCGCCTGCCGCGACCAGTACACGCCGTCGAGCCGATCGAGCCGCACCTCGCCGCCCGTGGACGGCGCATGCACAAAACGACCGTCGCCCACATAGATGCCCGCATGCGTGGGCGACGCCGAGCCGAACAGCACCAGGTCGCCCGAGCGAAGCTCGGACATCGGCACCGGCCGACCGAAGCCCGCCATGCGCGACACCGTGCGCGGCGGCACCTGCCCCACGCTCTGGCGGTACACATACCCGATGAGCCCGCTGCAATCGAAACCGCCCTCGGGCGAGTTGCCGCCATAGCGGTACGGCGTGCCGACCAGCCCCAGCGCATGGATCGTGATGCTGTTCGACTGCTCCGACGTCAACGGCGGGATGTTGCTGCTGGGCACCGAACCACCGGGCGTGCGCGTCGGCGGCGGGCTCGCGCAGCCGATGGCCAGGAGACAGGCGGTGATGGCGGGGATCAGTCGGAACAGCAGCCGCTGCGAGAGCAACAGCGATGCGGGGGAATGTGGAGGCGTCGGCAGGGATGTGTCGAGCATGGGCGCAGGCCGGTCTTGTGGACGTGGCCCGACTCTAGCGCGAGTGAGCCGGATCGCAATGCAGAGCCCCTTGGCGGGCGACGGCGCCTTCGCTCTTCCTCATCTTCAGCTGAAGCCGAAGACCAGCAGCAGGTTGTTCGAGGGCATCGCGTGCCGCTCGCGCAACGCGAGGCCGACGCGACGCGCCTCTGCCACCACCTCATCGATGCGGCGAATGCCCCACGCGGGATTGCGCGCGCGCAAGTCTTCGTCGAACGCCAGATTGCTCGGTGCCGCGGGGCCGTGCTGTGCTTCGTCTTCGAAGTAAGGCCCGTAGGTGATCAGCACGCCGCTGCCGGAACGCAGATGCCGCGCGGCACCGGCCATCAGCGCGGCGCAGGTGGGCCACGGGGCGATGTGCAGCATGTTGGCGCAGTAGATGGCGTCGAACTTTTCTTCTTCTTTGCCTTCTTGAGCGAACGCAGAGCCTTGCGAGGGCCACTGCGGCGCCATCACGTCGAGCAGCAGCGGCGGGCGCAGATTGGGCAGCGCGGCTTGCTCGGCGCGACTGGCGATCGCGGGGATCGAGCGGGTGTCTGCGTCGGTGGGCTGCCAGGTCCATGAGGGCATGGCGGCGGCGAACCAGGCGGCGTGTTGGCCTGTGCCGGAGGCGATTTCCAATGCGGTGCCGCGCTCACCGAGGATGCGGGTCAGGGCATCGAGGATGGGTTGTTTGTTGCGGTCTGCGGCGGGGCTGAAGGGGAGGTCTGGCATCTTGGCTCGAGCAAAAAAACTTGGAACAGTGGAGTCTGTACCAGCGCAAGGTTGAAAGATCTGCTCGCCTTTCAGCAACCCGCAAACATACGGGCGGGCTTGCCGCCGCACGTTGGGATCCGCATCAATCATCCACAGGCTCCTTATGACAGAGCGAGTGTCTTTCTGAAGAAGAGCTTCAGACTATCAAGTGCTCCTGTAGTTCTTAGCAATGATGGAGAGCACGCTTGCGGCATTCGGTAGATCTTTCACGTCCATAAATACCAAAGGGACAGACCCATTTTTTTGCAAAAACCACTGAATCATTTCTCGTTCAGCGCTCTGATTTGCAGAAAATATCCATAAAACCCCAGCAAATATGAAGTTGTAGTAATACCTACCCTTGTGCCGTGCCAGCTGAGGCGCATAGACAAATCCATCGCTGCGCGCCCATTCGGTAAGAATTCCGGTCATGATGCAACCGCAAAAATCCACCTCCCCAGGATCATTAGCCAACAGCTTCCGTCGGATATTTTCACCCAGCGGGCCGAGGCTAACAGCCTCAAAAAATGGCCCCTTAGCAACACCAGCTCGCCACAGGACGGATAGCTGAAAAAGCTTGAATTGAGCGTAATCAAACCCTGTCCAAAGGATTTCATTCTCCGGCTTTTGATCAAACGCGCTTAAGTCTCGAAGTCTACGCGCGCCATGGTCTTCCCATTTTGAGATTTTCCCCTCGCAGTCCTCGCACAACAAAAATTCACTGTGGCTATCAGAATTTTTCTCTACCTTCCAGTCATCAACATTTACATGCACCATACTGCCGCCCGGTGCTCTTAATGGCTTGAAGATGAAATTTGGTATGACATGAGAGTCCTGCAGCATGCGTTCTTTTTCGCACAAAGCACACACGCCAAGAACGGGTTTTTTTCTAGACATTGTTTCGCAGAGTTTTGTAATTTTTGTGATAGCACATCAAAAAATTCTCAACAACACCGATGGCACTTAATTTTGAAGTGATCGACCATCTTGATATTTTAAGTTTCGGCACCCCTCAATAGTGCCATAAAATAAGCGCTTCGGGGCGCTCGCAAACGAAATCCACTTGCAGGTGGACGCATTTGTGCTCGATGCACGGATCCTCCAGATGTGAGGATAAAAATTCGCGAAGAAATCTTAAGGAGCTATCGAACTTTCGTGGTGAAAAATCCCCCCAATGCTCGTCGTGACTGACTCAAATTTATACTTAATCAGGTAAGCTAGTCGCTTCGCATTAAAAGCACCGGGGAGAATCTATGGCGATCCTACTGACGGCTAAATCCCACTTCGACACCGACTTAACTCGAGCTCGCTTACTAATGTCCAACGCGGCGTTGGTTCCAACAGGCGGCGACGATATCTTGCGGTCCGCTTTAATGTTTTCTGTGGGAGCGTGTGACGCGTACTTTGCGGATGCCTATGCCGATTTGATCTCACGAGTTCTTCGGGCAAAGGAGATAGAGCCCGCGGTCTCGGTACCCGATCGACTGAACAACCTCAAACTACCTGTTACAGCAATTCTCCGTGCGACCACGATGCCCGGGTGGAGATGGCGAATGGCCGCGCGAGAGCTTGTTGAGAAAGAAAATGTCCTTTCTTTTGATCAGATGCGAAATTTATTCAATCAGTTCTTCCCAAAGAAGCAAGGACTAATTAGCCGCGATAGAGTTTGCAGTTGGCTTACAGATCCACAGGCAAAGCGCCGTCAATTTGGGACAACGGCGGGAGAGCTTGCTGCGGTGCCAGCAGCAAGCTTGATCGCCGCTCAAGAAAAGGCGTTGGAGCACTTTGAAGTGAAGTTCGGCGCAATATTTCAGCGGCGGCATGACTGCATTCATTGCTGCGATCGCCCGAAGATCGCCATTCAGACCATAAATCTTCCGGCGGTTCAAAAGAAGATCGATGACGTTGAGTTCCTTGTTAACAGATGCCATTCGGAACTCACCGCCAGATTTCCCGCCTATCTGGTTGGCCTAGGCTTTGGACCCGGCACGCGAAATCAAGTTGGAGCCTAGCGGGCAAGTACGAAGTGAATTGCCGATCTATCGACTATCTAGCGCGCTACGTTAGCAAGCAACCTAGAGCCACCCCCGATACCCAGTACCGGGGGCCAAGCCCCTCACCCTCCCCCACTCTCCTGAAACAACGCCGCCGCATCCCGCGCCAAATCCGAAGCGATCCACAGCAGGTTGTCCCGATGCCCTGCCCCCGCATCCTCGAACCAGCCATCGCCAGCGCCGTAGCAGCACCACAGCAGTGAGTTCAGTTGTTCCAGCTTGCATTCCAGCAGGTCTGCTGCGCTGGGAGCGGTTGCGTGGGGAGAGGTCGACCCGGTAGGCCGGGCCATAATTCGTTTAGCCATTGGTGTGCTCGCTTTCCAAAGTAGTGCACGTCATTTGGTTAGACGGTCATGGTGTTCGCGCACCGTGGCCGTCGCCTTTTGTGCCTCACGTTCGCATCGATCGATCTGCATCGATGGCCCGCCGTGAGGCGAAGCGGTTCATTCATTCATTCACTCAATCCGTCAGTGGTCCGTGGTGCGGTGTGTGCAGTGCTCCTCGCCCACATAGCGGGTCGCTTCATCACAGGGGCATTCACTGTAGAGAAGTCCTGCCCGGCGCAGAGAGAGATTTCGCCGAGGAATGCGCGGTTCGCGCAAGTAATCGCGCTGCAGCAGCGGCGATTCACAAAGCCCTGACAGTCAGGCCCTGAAAGCAGGGCGCGAGCCCCGCATCAACAACAGCGCATCAGCCCTGCCCGCCGAACTCCCGCGCGTGCTCCACCGCATACTTGATGAGCTCCGCCTGCCCTTCGATGCCCAGGCGCCGCTTGATGCTCTGGCGGTGCGCCTCCACGGTGCGCACGCTCAGGCCGAGGTCGCGCGCGATCTGCTTGCTCGATTCGCCGCGGCCGAGCGCGCTCAGGATCTCGCCCTCGCGCGGCGTGAGCAGCGGGCGCGGCGTCTGGTTGCGAAAGAGTTTTTTCGACACAGCCGGGCTCAGGAAGGTGCCGCCCGCCGACACGGCCTCGATGGCGGCCACGATCTCTGCGGCCGGCGCATCTTTCAGCACATAGCCGCGCGCGCCGACCTGCAGGGCCTTCTGCACGTACTCGGGGTTGTCGTACATGCTGAGCATGACGACGTGCGGCGCGGGCTGGTGCTGTGGTTGTTGCAGCAGCAGCGCCGCCAGCTCGATGCCGTTCATGTCCTTCATGCCCACATCCATCAGCACCAGGTGCGGCTGCGCGGGGCCGATGAGCGCCAGCGCCTCGGCTGCGCTGCCGGCCTCGCCCACGATCTCCAGGCCGGGCATGGAGCCCAGGCGCGCGCGCAGGCCGTCGCGCACCAGCGGGTGGTCGTCGACCAGGAACAGGCGCACGACCACAGGGGCAGCAGCGGTGGCGGGGACTTCATTCATGGCCGCTATTCTGGCTTTGCGCGCCGCACCGGCACTTCGGCCACGATGGACGTGTGGCCCCGGCCCGAGTGCATGCGCAGCCGGCCTTCGATGGATTCCATGCGCTCGCGCATGTTGCGCAGACCGATGCCGCGCTTCGGGTCGAGCTGCATGGCCTCGACGTTGAAGCCGACGCCGTCGTCGCTGATCTCCAGGCGCACGGCCTCTTCGTCGAAGCCCAATGCAATGTGCACCTGCTGCGCACGGGCGTGTTTGCGCACATTGGTCAACGCTTCTTGCGTGACGCGAAAGAGCGCGGTCTTGGCTTCTTGCGACAGCTCGAAGGGTTCGCCCTCGACCATGATCGATGCGTCGACGCCGCCTTCTTCGCCGAACTCGGCGCCCAGGCGCTCCAGCGCGGCGGGCAGGCCCAGGGTGTCGAGCAGCGCGGGGCGCAGCCGGTGCGAGATGCGGCGCACCTCGATGAGCGAATCGTTCAGCCGCTGCAGCGCCTTGCCGAGCGCGGGCGGCGGCGACTGGTGCGCGCGGTCGAGCGACTCGACGGCCGACTCGATCAGCAGCTTGGCCGACACCAGCGTCTGGCTGGTGCCGTCGTGCAGCTCGCGCGCGAGGTGGCCGCGCTCTTCTTCCTGCGACTGCACCACGCGGCGCGCGAGCAGCCGCAGCTTGGCTTCGGCGGTGCGGTGCTCGCTGAGGTTGAGCAGCAGCCCGGCCGCACTGACCACGCCCAGGCACAGCGCGGCGATGCCGGCGATCCACAGCAGCGTGGCGGTGACGTTGGCGTTCATCTGCCGGTCGAGGGTGTCCATGGTCGACTGGATGTCGTCCAGGTACAGGCCGGTGCCGACCATCCAGTTCCAGCGCGGCAGCGCGGTGACGTAGCCGAGCTTGGGCGCCATCTGCGCGCTCGAGGGCTTGCGCCATTCGTACTCGACGAAGGCGCCGCCCTTGTCGCGCGCGCCCTGGATCAGCTCCTGGATGGTGAAGCGGCCATGCGAATCGCGCAGGCCCCACAGGTTCTGTCCCACCAGCTCGGGCTGGCGCGAGTGCATGAGCGAGTTGCCGTCCATGTCGTAGACGAAGAAGTAGCCGTCGTCGCCGTAGTTGAGCGTGGCCAGGCGGCGCAGGGCTTCGTTGCGCGTGGCCTCGTCGTCCAGGCCCGACTCGTACAGCGGCAGCAGGTTGCTCACGGCCAGGTCAACATAGCTGCGCAGCTCGCTGCGGCGCTGCGCCATGTAGCTGCGCTCGATGAGGGCACGCTCGCGCTGGGCCAGGTCGTGCTCCTGGTGGCGCACGGCCAGGGCCACCAGCACCAGCGCGATCAGCAAGGGCGCGACGGCCAGCGCGACGATCTTGGTGCGGAGGTTCATCGGGGAGGGAGACTACCACTGGGGCGGTGCAGGACTTTCCCTCGCAGGAGCGTGGAGGAATCCCATTCGGGTAACGAACGATACGAATGTGTCTTGCTGGGGCGGCTTACAAAGCTGGACCTGCAATACATACAAAGGGAGGACTGCATGGGAAACACCGCACATCGTCTGGCTTCGGGGCCTGCGAACCAAAGGCACACGACGCCCCAGCCGAGAACAGGCTTCGACAGCTGGGCCGACGGCGTCGACAAGGCCGATGACCAATGGAACGCCTATGACTGCGAGATCCGCTCGGCAGTCGACGAATACAACATGCACCTCTCGCGCACGCCAGGCTATGTGCCGCTGGACTGGCGGGTGGTCAAGGCCATGCTGTGGGTGGAAACCGGCGCCAAGGCGCCTTCCTGGAAGTCGAGGCCCATGCAGATCGGCAATGCCTCGGATGCCGGACTGATGGCGCTGCTCGGGGGCCGCGAAGGCGGCGACCTGATCGTTCCGCCTTCTCTTCGGGTCAGCCTGTCGGCCAGCTCGGTCAGGGCCGAGCCGGCATCGAACATTCGCGCAGGCATCGGCTATCTCCTGATGCGCATGGCAACGTTCGAATTCAGAAGCATCTTGAGCACGGACGGCAAGGTCCATGAGGTCACGGTGAAGGACGGCGACAGTCTTGAAAGAATCGCCAAGGAGCAAGGGAGCACGCCGGAGGTCATGAAGAAGCTCAACCCGTCGGCGCACCTGCTCAAGGCGGGTCAGGTGCTGAAGTACCAGAAGGCGATCGTCAGGAAGGTCATCACGGGATGGATGCCTCTCACCTCATCGCGCATTGCCGCGCGCTACAACGTCGGCGACGCAAACTACGCCCGGAAGATGGACCACGCGCTGCCCGCAGTACGGAAGGCAAAGGAGGCTGTATGCAGATGACCCGAACGTTCGCGCTGATCGCGCTGGTCCTGGCGGGTCCATGCACTGCCCTTGCTGACGCGCCGTTCACAGGGAAGTTCAGCGGAACAGGCCGTGCATGCTCGGGTGGCCTGTATGTGCGCACCAAGACCATCGAGTGGAACTCGAGCTTCAGCATCTGCAAGCCCACGCGCTACGAGGTTCTTGACAACGAGTTGGACAAGAAAGAAGGCGAGCGAATCGCCTTTCGCCTCCAGTCTCCCAGCCGCCAATGCCTCTACCCCGTGATCGAGGTGCAACGGCTCAGCACCTACAGCTGGGGCGTGCAGGGCTATCAGTCGATGGAGTCGTACCGCAACCGTGCCCTGCCCGGCTGGGCCAACTCGCCGCTAGAGGCGCGGCTGATCCTGTCGTGTCCCATGACACGCCTGGATTGAGTACAGAGGTTCGTCCTATGCGCAAGACCGAGACCCGTTCGGCCATCCGCTCGTATGACATAAACCTCGTCGGGCGGTGCCTGCTGGCACTCGCCTGCTCGGTGGCTGTGGCCAGTGCCGCGCACGCCCACACCTTCACCGGCAAGTTCAGCGGTACCGGCCGGGCATGCAACGGCATGCTCCATGTGCACAGCCAGACCATCGAATGGCGGTCGAGCTTCAGCCGCTGTGCGCGCAGCCGCTACGAGGTGCTGGACATGAGCCGCCCCGGCGAACCCGGGCAGATGGCCTTTCGCTTCAAGACGCGCAGCGCCAAGTGCCTGTACGAAGTGGTCGCGCTCGAACAGGTGGATGGCACCGACTGGACTGCCGACGGTTATCCCTCGCTGGAGGCTTACCAAAAGAAAGACGCGCCCGGCTGGCAAGACTCGCCCCTGCCCGCCCGGCTCGTTCTGGAATGCCCGACGACGCAGCTGCGATGAGCAGCAGCGAAGCAGCTCAGTGCAGGCTCGTCGGCCGCCCCGACGCCACCCACGCATCAAGCCCACCCGTCAGCGGCAACGCCCGCCGAGCCCCACGCGCCAGCAGCACGCGCGCGGCCTGCGCGGCCGAGACTTCGTTGGGGCAGTTGCAATACAGCACCACGTCACGGTCGGGGTCGAGGGTCAGGTCGAGGTTGCGCTGCTGCAGGGCCTTGAGGGTGTACGACAGCGCCCCCGGAATGCGGCGCGGGTCGACCTGCACGCCGGCTTCGCCGCGCACGTCGATCACCAGCGGCGGCACGTCGCCGCTCATCAGGTCGAACAGTTCGTCGACGCTGATGCGCGGCATGCCGGTGAGCCGCGCGAAGGCGCGGCGGCGCCAGTAGCGCACGGCGAGCATCACGAGCAGCACCACGCCCAGCGCGGCGGTGGCGATGCCGCCGGCCTGCGCCAGCATGGCGAGCACCTGCTGGATCTGGTCGCGAAAGAGCCAACCCAAGCCGAGGAAAAGGCCCGTCCAGACCAGCGCGGCCAGGATGTCGAAGCCGACAAAGCGCCGCACCGACATGCCCAGCGCGCCGGCCATGGGTGGGGCCACCACGGAGACGCCCGGCACGAACTTGGCGGCCACGAGCGACATGCCGCCCCAGTCTGAAATGAGCGATTCACCGCGGCGCACGCACGAGTCCTGCGACAGCGAGATGCGGCACAGCAGCCGCATGAAGCGGTAGCCGAAGCGGCGTCCGGCATAGAACCACGCGCCGTCGCCCAGCAGGTTGGCGACCACGGCGGCCAGCACCACGCCGACCACCGACACGTCGCCCGCCGCCAGCAGCGCACCGGTGACGACCAGCACGGCCGCGGCCGGCACGGGCAGGCCCAGGCGTGCGGCAAAGCTGGCGGCAAACACCACCAGGATCGCGTTCTGCACCAGCAGCGACATCAGCTGCGCCATGCTGCAGGCCGCCGTTCGGTCGTTGCCGGGTGCCGCGAGGCGGCGCGCCGGAGGATGGTGGGGGAAGTGGTCATGCCGGCCGCGATTCTCCTGCATGGCCCAAGCACGTACTGCGCGCAGGCCATCCGGGGCGCCGGCACGCGCCCGTCCGTTCAGCGGGGCGCGTCGCCCTTGCGGTACTCGGCCGTGAGCGCGTCGAGCTTCTGTTTGAGCGCGGGGTCGAGCGTGTAGCTGGCGGCTGCGACGGTGGCGTCGAGCTGTTCGGGGCGGCTGGCGCCCAGCAGCGGCGCGGTGATCAGCGGGTTGGCCATGACCCAGGCGACGGCCAGCGTGGCCAGCGGCACGCCGGCTTCATCGGCCAGCGCGTGCAGCTGGGTGACGGTGTCGAAGCTGCGATCGTTCCAGTAGCGGTCCTGGTACATGTTGCCGGCGGTGCCGAGGGTGAAGCGGGTGTTTTCCTCGGGCTTGGCGCCGGGCTTGTACTTGCCGGTGAGCAGGCCACCGGCCAGCGGGTTGTAGGGAATCACGCCCAGGCCCTCTTCGCCCGCGAGCGGCAGCAGCTCGCGCTCGATCTCGCGGAACAGCAGGCTGTAGCGCGGCTGCACCGACACGAAGCGCGTGAACCGGTGCAGCTCGGACTTGCCGAGCGCGCGGGCCAGCCGGTAGGCCAGAAAGTTCGACACGCCGATGTAGCGCGCGCGGCCCGACTTGACGATGACGTCGAGCGCCTCGAGGCTCTCTTCGAGCGGGGTCTCGCGGTCGTCCATGTGCAGCTGGTACAGGTCGACGTGGTCGGTCTTCAGTCGCTTGAGCGAGAGGTCGATGGCGTCGAGCAGGTGCTTGCGCGAGGCGCCCTGGTCCCAGGGGTTGGGGCCGACCTTGTTGACGGCCTTGGTGGCGACCACGAAGCGGCGGCGGCCCACGGGGCCCTGCTTTTCAAGCCAGTTGCCGATGATCTCTTCGGTGCGGCCGGTGGTCTCGACGGTGCCGCCCAGCGGGTACACGTCGGCGGTGTCGAGAAAGTTGATGCCTGCGTCGGCGGCCTTGTCGAGAATCTGGTGCGACACGGCCTCGTCGGTCTGCAGGCCGAAGGTCATGGTGCCCAGGGCCAGGCGGGACACGGTGAGGCCGGTGCGGCCCAGGCGGGTGGTGGGGATGCTCATGCGCGCGCGCTCCAAGGGTAGGAGAAGAGGTAGGAGGAAGGGGCGGCGGCCATCATAGGCACGGCCGCGCATTCCTGCAGGCGCTGGAGATTCAGGTGGATTCGAGGTGCACGCCGGGCTCGCCGCGTTCGACGGAGAAGCGGGCCATGGTCGCGACGGCGGAGTCGGCGTTCTTCTCGTCATCCACCGCGCGGAACGCGACGGCGCAGCCGCGCGCGTCGAGCGTCATGAGGCCGTAGCCGCGCTTGTCGGCGCGGCCGTAGCGCAGGTGCTCGTTCTTCGCGCGCATGTGGGCCACGCTGGCGGCGCTGGGCCCTTCGGAGGTGATGGCGCCGCCGACGAACTCGGTCGCGACGACGGGGCCCTGCGGCTCGCGGCGCAGGTCGGCGGCCCAGAAGGCGTGCACGTCGCCACCGAGCACCAGCGCGTCGCCGCCGCGCGACTGGTTCGCGGCCAGCGCGTCGAGCAGGCGCGTGCGCGAGGCGGCGTAGCCGTCCCAGCCGTCCATCCAGTAGCCATGGCCAGGGCCGCGCTGGCGGTCGGCTTCGGCGAGCAGCGTGGGTTGGGCGATGACGGTCCAGCGCGCCGGCGGTGCGGCAAGCTCTTTCGCGAGCCAGGCTTCTTGCTGCATGCCGAGCAGGCTACGCTCCGGTGCCAAGCGGTCGGCGCAGTCGGCCAGTGGCTTGGTGCTGCGGCCCGTGAGGCAGGCGTGGTGCGAACGGTACTGTCGACCGTCGAGCAGCATCACGTCGAGCATGTGGCCGAAGCGATGGCGACCGTAGATGGTGGCGCCGGCGCCGCGCGGACGCATGCGGGCGGGCACGGGCATGTGCTCGTACCAGGCCTGGTAGGCGGCGGCGCGGATCGCGAGGAACTGCGCCGGGTCGGGCGTGCGCGGCGAGACGTCGTCGGTGTAGTCGTTGGCGACCTCATGGTCGTCCCAGGTCACGAGCCACGGGAACGCGGCGTGCGCGGCCTGCAGATGCGGATCGGTCTTGTAGAGCGCGTAGCGGTTGCGAAAGCCGGCCAGGTCGGTGGGAATGCCGCCTTCGTGCCGGCGCACATTGTGCGAGCCGCGCGAGCTTTCGTAGATGTAGTCACCGAGGTGCACAACGAAGTCGAGCGGCTGCGCGGCCATGTCGCGGTAGGCGGCGTAGTAGCCCTCCTCGTACTGCTGGCACGAGGCGAAGGCGAAGCGCAGCGGCTGCACTGTAGCGTCGGTGTCGGCCGGCGCGGTGCGCGTGCGGCCGACGGGGCTGCGCACGCCGCCTGCGGTAAAGCGGTACCAGTAGGGTCGGCCCGGGCGCAGCCCCTGCACCTCGACGTGTACCGCGTGCGCGAGCTCGGCTTCTGCACTGGCCGTGCCGCGCGCGACGGTGCGACGAAAGCGCTCGTCCTCGGCCACTTCCCACTGCACCGCCACGGACGCATCGCCCATGCCGCCGCCCTGCAGCGGATCGGGCGCGAGCCGCGTCCACAACACCATGCCGTCAGGCCGCGGTGCGCCCGAGGCGACGCCCAGCGTGAACGGGTCGCGCGCCGCCGCGGGCTGGGCGCGCAGGTGCAGGAAGGGATGGCCGAGCGCGGCGGCGGCGAGGCCGGTGTGCAGCAGGCGTCGGCGAGTGAAGAACGGAGTGGTCATCGGGCGTCTTTCTTGGCGCGTCGCTCGGCGATCTCGAGGTCGATCGATGCCTGCAGGCGCGCTTGCCGGTCGAGCTCCCGCTGCCGGGTGTCGACGTCGACGCCTGCGGGCGCACTGGCCGCTCGGGATCTTTCGGATGGGTGTCGACGCCCCTCGTGCGCAGGTCTTCGCTCGACTGCGAAGAAGCACCACCGGAGCGTCCCTCCCAGATCACCAATGCGCCTACAAGAAAGAGCACCGCGAACATGAATTCCATGGCGACGGGGTTCAGGTCGTCCTTGAGGATCGGCTTGAGCGTGCCGTCCAACCGATCTTTCGGAGGCAGCAGGACCGCGACCTTCTTGCCCACGGGGCGTGCATCGAACTTGCCGCCGCTGCGTGCGTACAAGACAGCCCGTCGGCCGTCGGGCCGGACGTAGTCGACCCGGACCTCTGTGTTGCCGGCGCCGGTGACGACACCCTCGACCTTGTCGTAAGAAAAAAGAATGACCGCGGCATCAAGCGCCGACAGCAGCGCGACACACAGCATGGCGACGCCCATCGCCGCGAGGCACACCGCCACAAACACTCGAAGAATCTGCATGGACTCCAGCCATCAGGAACGTCCCTGATTCTGGCGCCCTTCTCTTACAGCACCGCCACTGCAGAACGGTGTCTCAGCCCGCCGACCCTTCGCAAGCCACGGCCACCGGCCGCCGCGCATCCGCACGCGCGCTCGCGAGCGCCCAGGCGAAGATGCCCACGCCCGCCAGTGCCAGCAATGCGCCGACCCAGCCGGTCGAGGTCCAGCCCAGGCCGGCCGCAATGGCGACGCCGCCGAGCCAGGCGCCGAGGGCATTGGCCATGTTGAAGGCCGAGTGGTTGAGCGCGGCGGCGAGGGTTTGCGCGTCGCCGGCCACGTCCATCAGGCGGATCTGCAGCGCCGGGCCGATGGCGACGGTGGTGCCGATGAGGAACACGGTGAAGGCCGCCGTCACGACGTGGTGCGCCGCGAAGGTGAAGGTGGCGAGCACCAGCGCCGCGTAGACCAGCACGCCGCCGATGGTGCGCATGAGCGACTTGTCGGCCAGCCGCGAGCCCACGAGGTTGCCGGTGACCATGCCCAGGCCGAACAGCGCGAGCACGAAGGGCACGCCGCCCAGCGGCAGGCCGGCCACCTCGATCAGCGTGGGCTTGATGTAGCTGAACACGGCGAACATGCCACCGAAGCCGATGGCGCCGATGCCCAGCGTGAACCACACCTGCTTGCGCTTGAGCGCGCCAAGTTCGCGCCAGGGGCTGGCGCCGGCGGCGGGTGCGATGTCGGGCACGTCGCGGCGCAGCAGCACCACGGCGACGAGCGCGATGACGCCGACGAACACGAAGGCCGCGCGCCAGCCGAACAGCTGGCCGAGCCACGCCGCAATGGGCACGCCGACCAGCGTGGCGCCGGTGAGCCCCAGCATCACGAGGCCCACGGCACGCGCGCGCCGCCCCGGTGGCGCGAGCGTGGCGGCCACGAGCGCGGCCACGCCGAAGTAGGTGCCGTGCGGCAGGCCGGTGGCAAAGCGCAGCAGGTTGAGCGACAGGTAGCCGGGCGCCATCGCGCTGGCGAAGTTGCCGGCCGCGAACACGGCCATCAGCGCGATCAGCAGCGCGCGTCGGCCCCAGCCGGCGGCCAGCACCGCGAGCACGGGCGCGCCGATGACCACGCCCAGCGCGTAGGCGCTGATGACGTGGCCGGCCTGCGGGATGGTGACGGCGATGTCCTTCGCGACCTCGGGCAGCAGGCCCATGATGACGAACTCGCCGGTGCCGATGGCAAAGCCGCCGACGCCCAGTGCGAGCACCGCGCGCAGGAACTGCCGGGACGAGACGGACGGCGAAATGGCAGTGGTTTCCGCGCCTTCGCGGGCGGACGGTGAGGCGTTCAAGGCCGGGCTCCTGGGGGGTGCCCGGCGGACGCGGGCGAGGCCCGATTCTAGGGTAAACCCCTAAATTGTGAAGATGCGCTCGTGCGGCGCGTCGGTACCGTCTTGCAATTCAGATCGCGACCAGCTGCCGCACGCCCTGCGCTTCCATGTCCTTGCCCAGGCCGCGCGCAATGACTTCGCCGCGCTCCATCACGAGGTAGTCGTCGGCCAGTTCCTGCGCAAAGTCGTAGTACTGCTCGCACAGCACGATGGCCATGTCGCCGCGGTCGGCCAGCATGCGTATGACGCGGCCGATGTCCTTGATGATGCTGGGCTGGATGCCTTCGGTGGGCTCGTCGAGGATCAGCAGCTTGGGCTGGGGCGCCAGCGCGCGGGCAATCGCCAGTTGCTGCTGCTGCCCACCCGACAGATCGCCGCCGCGCCGGTTGATCATCTGCTTGAGCACCGGGAACAGCTCGAACAGCTCCGCAGGAATCGGCGTGCCGCCGCTCTTGTAGGCCAGCCCCATGCGCAGGTTCTCTTCGACCGTGAGCCGCGCGAAGATCTCGCGGCCCTGCGGCACGAAGCCGATGCCGGCGCGGGCGCGCTCGTACGGCGTGGCCTTGTGGATCGGCTTGCCTTCGAGTTCGATGCTGCCGCTCTTGACGGGCACGAGGCCCATGAGCGATTTCAGCAGCGTGGTCTTGCCGACGCCGTTGCGGCCGAGCAGCACGGTGACCTTGCCCAGGTGCGCCTCGAAGCTCACGTCCCGCAGGATGTGGGAGCCGCCGTAGTACTGGTGGATGTTCTTGACTGTCAGCATTGGCTTGCGCCCTCCATGGCATTGGCAAGAGGTACCCGGCAGGCGGCACGGCGCGGTCGGCCCCACTGTGCCGGCCCTTCGGGCTGCCCTGCGGTGCTCGCGTTTCGCGGGGTCTCGCAGAACTCGCTTCGCTCAGACAGCTGCGAGCCCTGATCCGCGAAACGCTGTGCGCCTCGGCGGCACAGAGGGACCGCCCACACCGCACCGCCCGCCGGGCACCTGCCGGGGATTGGGCAGCGGCTGCCTCGGCGTCGAGTGATCTCAGCGGCCAAGGTAAACCTCGATGACGCGCTCGTCGGCCTGCACCTCGTCGAGCGTGCCTTGCGCCAGCACCGAGCCGTCGCACAGCACGGTCACGATCTCGGAGATGGTGCGGATGAAGCTCATGTCGTGCTCCACCACCATCAGCGAATGCTTGCCCTTGAGCGTGAGGAACAGCTCGGCCGTGCGCGCTGTTTCCTCGTCGGTCATGCCGGCCACGGGCTCGTCGAGCAGCAGCAGCTTCGGGTCTTGCATGAGCAGCATGCCGATTTCGAGCCACTGCTTCTGGCCGTGGCTCAGGTTACCGGCCAGGCGCGACACACTGTCCGCGAGGTGGATGGTTTCCAGCACTTCGGCGAGGCGGTCGCTCTGCGCCGAGTCGAGCCTGAACAGCATCGACGCGCGCACGCCCTTGTCGGTCTTCAGCGCGAGCTCGAGGTTCTCGAACACGGTGAGGTGCTCGAACACGGTCGGCTTCTGGAACTTGCGGCCGATGCCCAGCTGCGCGATGTCGGCTTCGCGGTGGCGCAGCAGGTCGATGGTGCTGCCGAAAAACACGGTGCCCGAATCGGGCCGCGTCTTGCCGGTGATGATGTCCATCATCGTGGTCTTGCCCGCCCCGTTGGGGCCGATGATGCAGCGCAGCTCGCCCGGTGCGATGTCGAGCGAGAGCTTGTTGATGGCCTTGAAGCCGTCGAAGCTCACGCTCACGTCTTCGAGGTACAGGATGCGGCCGTGCGTGATGTCGACCTCGCCGGGCGTGGCGATGCGGCCGAAGCCGGCCTCGCGGCCACCCGATTCGGTCTGGCCCGTGCCCGCATGCAGGTGGGCCGCGCGTGCGGCGCGCTCAGCGCCGGCTTCCATCAGGTCGGGCGTCATGCGCGGGCTCCCTTCGCATCCACGGGCAGCGAGACCAAGGCCTCTGGCTCGACGCCCTTCTCTGCGGCGATGGCGCGGCTTGTGTGCGCCGCCGGCTCGGGTGGCGCCTGCGTCTTCTCCCTCGACATCCACTTGCGCACCAACCCCACGATGCCGTTCGGCAGGAACAGCGTGACAGCAATGAACAAGGCGCCCAGGAAGTACAGCCAGTACTCCGGGTAGGCCACCGTGAGCCAGCTTTTGGCACCGTTGACGATGAAGGCGCCGATGATCGGCCCGATCAGCGTGGCGCGTCCGCCCACCGCGGCCCACACCGCGATCTCGATGGAGTTGGCCGCGCTCATCTCGCCCGGGTTGATGATGCCCACCTGCGGCACGTACAACGCGCCGGCCACGCCGCACATGACGGCGGAGATGACCCAGATCGTGAGCTTGTACGGCAGCGGGTTGTAGCCCGAGAACATCACGCGCGTTTCCGCGTCGCGAATGGCCTGCAGCACGCGGCCGAACTTGCTGCCGATGAGCCACTTGGCGAACAGGAAGAAGCCGAGCAGCGTGAGGCCGGTGAGCGCGAAGAGCGTCATGCGCATCTCTTGCGTGGCGATCGGGATGTTCAGGATGCGCTTGAAATCGGTGAACCCGTTGTTGCCGCCGAAGCCCGTCTCGTTGCGGAAGAACAGCAGCATGGCCGCGAAGGTCATGGCCTGCGTGATGATCGAGAAGTACACGCCCTTGATGCGCGAGCGGAAGGCGAAGAAGCCGAACACGAAGGCGATGAGGCCGGGCACCGCGACGATGAGCAGCAGCGTCATGCCGAAGCTGCCGCTGAAGGTCCAATGCCAGGGCAGTTCCTTCCAGTCGAGGAACACCATGAAATCGGGCAGGTCGCTCTTGTAGTTGCCGTCGCGGCCGATCTGGCGCATGAGGTACATGCCCATCATGTAGCCGCCGAGCGCGAAGAACAGGCCGTGGCCGAGCGACAGGATGCCGGTGTAGCCCCAGATCAGGTCCATGGCCAGCGCGCAGATGGCGTAGCACATGATCTTGCCGACGAGCGCGACGGCGTAGTCGCTCATGTGCAGCGGGCTGTCGACCGGCACCACGATGTTGAGCACCGGTGCAATCGCGCACACCACGATCAGCGCGACGAAGAAGGCCGTCCAGCCCTTGCCGCTCAGCAGCGGCCCTTTGGTTGGCAACGTGACCTTGCTCATGCTTCTGCGCTCCGGCCCTTCATCGCGAAGATGCCCTGAGGTCTCTTTTGAATGAAGATGATGATGAAGACAAGCACCGCGATCTTCGCGAGCACCGCGCCCGCCCAGCCTTCGATGAACTTGTTGAGAATGCCCAGCCCCAGCGCCGCATACACGGTGCCCGCGAGCTGGCCGACACCGCCCATCACGACCACCATGAAGCTGTCGACGATGTAGCTCTGGCCCAGGTCGGGGCCGACGTTGCCGATCTGGCTCAGCGCGCAGCCCGCGAGGCCCGCGATGCCGGAGCCGAGCGCGAAGGCGTAGGTGTCGATGCGCGCGGTGTTCACGCCCATGCACGAGGCGATCGGGCGGTTCTGCGTGACACCGCGCACGAAGAGACCCAACCGAGTTTTGCCGATGAGCCAGCCCATCGCCAGCAACACCAGCGCCGCGAAGATGATGATGCAGATGCGGTTCCACGGCAGCGTGACGTTGCTCAACATCGTGAAGCCGCCGCTCATCCAGCCGGGGTTTTCGACGCCGACGTTCTGCGCACCGAACAGCGTGCGCACGAGCTGCTGCAGCATCAGGCTGATGCCCCATGTGGCCAGCAGCGTCTCGAGCGGGCGGCCGTAGAGGAAGCGGATCACACCACGCTCCAGCACCGCACCCACGAGCGCGGATGCCATGAACGATACGGGAATGGCGGCCACGAGGTACCAGCCGAACGCCGCTTCGGGCATGTACTTCTGGAAGAGGCCCTGCATCACGTAGGTGGCGTAGGCGCCGATCATCATCAGCTCGCCGTGCGCCATGTTGATGACGCCCATCAGGCCGTAGGTGATGGCCAGGCCGAGCGCGGCGAGCAGCAGCACCGAGCCCAGGCTGATGCCGCTGAACACGGCGTTGATGCGGTCGCCCCAGACCAGCGCGCCGTCGATGTTCGCGATGGAGGCGGTGATGGCGGCCTTCACGTCGGCTTCGGTCTCGTCGGCCAGGCGCTGGTTGAGCAGCAGCTTGGTGTCGGGGTTCTGGTTGTTGCCCAGCTCCTTGGCGGCGGCGAGGCGCTTGGCCTTGTCGGCGCTGGTGAGCATGCTGGCGGCGCGCACGAGTTCGAGCTGCGCCTTGATCTTCGGATTCTTTTCGGCGGCCAGCGCCTTCTCGACCATCGGCACGCGCGATTCGTCGGGCTCCTTGAACAAGGCCTGCGCGGCCTCGGCGCGCACCGCGTCGTCGGTGCTCGTGAGCTTGAGCGCGGCCTGCGCGGCATCGAGCGCGCCGCGCATGAGGTTGTTGTTGACCACGTCTTCGGCGGTGTCGGGCACCTTCAGCTCGGTGCCGGTGACGGGGTCGTAGCCCTTGTCGTCCTTCATCACGAAGACCTTGTCTTCGGTGTACTTCACGGCGTCGTCGGCCATGGCCTGGATGAAGGCGGAGGTCTTGTCGTCGGCGGTGAGGACGGCCTTGTTGAGCGCGGCGATGCGGGCTTCGGACTCGCCGGAGGCGATGGCCCGGGCTTCGTCGGCGGTCAGCGCGTGGGCGGCCGACGCTGCGAGGAGCATGGCGGCGAAGGCGCAGTGAAGGGTTCGTCGAAGCATCATGAATTCGTGTTGCCCCCTCTCCCCTTG